>JALZAE010000025.1 GCA_030948535.1 Gemmatimonadota bacterium
CGCACGTGCTGGAGAAGTAGACCACCGCCGTCGAAGCGACACCGCGCGCGAGCGCTCCACGCGATGTATTCTTTGCTGTATCGCGTAGCACCTTCAAGCACCTTGCTCGCTGTGCACCCGGTTCCCCTCGGAGAGGAACAACATGATCCGCATCCCCCACATGGCAGCCTTTGCCGTCACGCTGATCGCGGTTGCGGCATGCTCCAAGACTCCGCCGCCCGCGGCCGCGCCCGCTCCCGCACCGATGATCAATCAGGACAGCATCAACGCCGCGAACGCCGCGCGCGCCCGCGCCGATTCGATCGCACGCGCCGACGCCGCGCGCCGTGACGCCGACGCGCGCGCTCGCGCTGATGCCGATCGCATCGCCGCCGAGCGCTCTGGCGCGGTTGCCGCGATGCGTGCGACACTCGCGCAAGCGATCTACTTCGAGTACGACAGCGACGCGCTCAGCGACGACGCCCGCGCCAAACTCGACGCCAAGCTCGCGATCATGACCGCCAACACCGGGCTTCGGCTGCGCGTCGCCGGCAGCACCGACGAGCGTGGCTCGGACGAGTACAACATCGCGCTCGGCCAGCGCCGCGCCGCGGCGGCCAAGCGGTATCTGTCGCAGCACGGCATCGCCGATGACCGCATCGACATCATCAGCCTCGGCGAAGAAAAGCCGGTCGCGACGGGTCACGACGAATCGTCCTGGTCGCAGAACCGCCGCGATGAATTTGAGATCACGGCCGGCGGTGACCAGCTCATGCCCCCGCGCCCGAGGTAATCGCGTGCGTCAGCGAGTCCGCCGCGCATCGCTCGCACTGTCGTTTGGTGCGTCGTGCCTGTTGGCCGGGTGCTTCGCCACGAGCGAGGACGTGAAGCAAGTGCACAACGATCTCGTCGCCATGCGCGCCGAGCGCTCCCAAGCCGACTCGGCCACGCGCGTGCAGGTGCAGCGCGTGGTGGCGTCGCTTGCCGTGGTGAACGACTCATTGGGCGCGCTGACCGCGCGCGTGAACAAGCTGCAGGGCGATGTGCGCGGCGATCTCTACTCGATCGGGCAGCAACTGCTGTCGATTCAGGAGTTGACGGGCCAGAGCCAGCGCCGGTTGCAGGATCTGCGCACGACGCTCGAGGCGAAAAATCCGGATCAGGTTTTTGGTCCGACGGGCGCGACGACGGACTCGGCGTCACGCGGCGCCGCGGGCGGACCGGGGCCGAATCAACTCTTTCAGCTCGCGCTGGAGCAATTGCGGCGCGGCAGTGCGGGGACGGCCCGTGCCGGTTTCGAAGATTTGGTGAAGCGCTTTCCGGATTCCGATGTCGCGCCCGACGCACAGTTTTACCTGGGCGAAGCACTCGCGGCGCAGGGCGATGCCGCCGCTGCCGATGGCGCATATGTCACCGTCGTGACCCACTTCCCCAAGTCTGGACGCGCCTCGACGGCGCTGTACAAGCACGCGCTGATTCTGCAGGCGAAAGGACAGGCTGCGGCCGCGAAGGCCGCGTTGACCGATGTCGTTCAGAAGTATCCGCGCTCGGATGAGGCGGCGCTGGCGCGCGATCGGCTGCGTGTCATCAAGTAGCGCGGCAATCCTCGACTCGTAGCGGCACATGGCGAAGCACGTTGAGATGGCGGAGATGCCCTTCCTCGATCACCTCGAGGAGCTGCGCTGGCGCATCATCTGGTCGCTCATCGCGCTGGCGGTCGGCATCGGCGTGGCGTTCGCCGTGCTGCTCAAGTTCGACATCGTGCTGCTGTTGGAGCGCCCGATCGCGCCGTACCTGAACGGCCATAAGCTCGTGTATACGCATCCCGGCGATCCGTTCTCGATCTACATGACGATGTCGTTCTCGATCGGGATTTTTCTCGCCTTGCCGGTGATCGTATACCAGTTGTGGCTGTTCGTATCGCCCGCGCTGTTCAAGCACGAGAAGCGGATGGTCATTCCGGTCATCCTCGGAGCCGTCTTTCTCTTCGTGTCCGGCGTGGCGCTGTCGTTCTTCGTCGTCCTTCCGCTGGCGATCCCGTGGCTGATGGGTTTTCAAACCGCCTCGCTCGAGCCGATGATCACCGCCTCCGAGTACTTCGGGCTGGCGGTGAGCATGTCGCTTGCCTTCGGATTGTGCTTCGAGCTGCCGATCGTGATCCTCGCGCTGGCAGCGCTCGGGATCGTGACGCCGAAATTCCTCAACACGTATCGCCGGCACGCGATCGTGCTGTGCGTGATCGTCGGAGCGTTCCTCACGCCGGGCGACTTGGTGTGGACGACGATCGCGATGGCGGTCCCGCTCTACCTGTTGTACGAGGCGAGCGTCATCCTCACCTACGGCATCGAGCGCCGCCGGAAAAAACGGCTGGCCCAGCTGAGCGTCGAGGAGGACGAGCTGCGCGCGCCGAAGAGTCTCGCGTGAGTCGTTGGACGAAGTCGGTGGTGCTCGTCGCCCTGCTCGCTGCTCCGGCTGCGTTGCGCGCACAAGTGCCCAGGCCGCCGCGGCCCCCCGCGCCTCCCGGCACGACGGGCGCACAGCGTCGGGACTCCACGCGCGGCGATACCGTCAAGGTGAAAGAGCTGGTGAAATGGAGCCCGCCGGATTCGGTGATGAATTCGTTGCTCTCGCGCCCCGGATTCACCGTCACGCGCTATCAGGGACAGCGGGTCACGCTGCGCCGCGCGGAGAGCGAGCTCAAGATCAGCGGCAAAGCAGCCGTCGAGCGCGAGCGCACCATCGTCGTCGGCGACACGCTCATCTACAACGATTCCCTTCGAACGGTCATCGCCCTTGGCGACACCGTCACGGTGCGCGACCCGCAGAACGCCGCGGACGTCGTCGCGTATCACTCGCTGACCTATGACCTGATCAACCGGCGCGGCATCGCAAAGGAGCTGTCAACCTCGGTGAGCGAGGGGCAGACGTGGTATGTGCACGCCCACGGCGGCGCGGCGTTCCAGCAGGACACGACCGGGAACGGGCACAACGCCTCGTACGTGCGCGGTGGAACGATCACCAGCTGTGATCTCACCGAACCGCACTACCACTTCGAGGCAGGCCAGATCAAGCTCATCCAGGGCCAGATCATGGTCGCGCGGCCGGCGGTGCTCTACATCGCCGAGGTGCCCGTCCTCTGGCTGCCCTTCATCTTCCAGGACATGCGGAAGGGACGCCGAAGCGGCATCATCACGCCGCGATTCGGCTTGGTGGACATCGTGCGCACTAGCCCCACCTACCGCCGAACCATTGAGAACGTCGGCTACTACTTCGCGCTCAGCGAGTACATGGACGCGACCGTTTCCCTCGACTGGCGAAGCGGCGCCCGCGACGCACTGAGCGATCCGGGATGGATGCGGTACAACGGCGAGTGGCGTTATCGATGGCTCGACCGCTTTCTCAGTGGACGCATCGGCATCACCAAGTCGACCTTCACGAGCGGGAGTGAGAACACGGCGCTCAACTGGGATCACACCCAGGACTTTTCGCAGAACAGCCGTCTCAGCATGTCGCTCAACTACGCGACCAACACGATCGCGCAACGCCAGCAGGCGCTGACGGTGCTTCAGGCGCTCGGTACGATCGCGTCGACGTTGAATTTCCAGAATAAGTACGGGCCGGCCGTCATCGCGACGGGTGGAAATTTCACCCAGCACGTCGGGCGGAAGCAACGCGAATCCAATTTCCCCGAAGTGTCGGTGACCACCGAGCCGCTCAACCTGGCCAAGTGGCTGGTGTGGACACCCGGATTTCGCTTGTCGAACCGCCAGACCTTCGAGGGCGATGCGGTCGCGCAATTCGCGCAGCGCTATTTCAACAACCCGGCGAAAGGCGGCGCGCTCGACAGCGTCGCGATCGCGCACAGCTCACGCAACACGACGGCCAGTCTCTCGACGCCGCTGCGAATCTTTGATTTCGATCTGCAGAACTCGTTCGATTTCTCCGAGGTCGCCAACAACTTTCCCGAGACGCGCGTGATCTACCGCTCGCCTCGGGATACTGCGAATCCCACGACGCGCGTGTTCGAGCGCACCTTTCTGACATCGCTTGATTGGCAGACATCGTTCGGGCTCCCGCACTTTTCGCCAGGCCGCTGGAACATCTCGCCGTCCGTCGGTTTCACGAACGTCGCGCCCGGGGCGTTCCTCGTCCGCTCGGAGCGGACCGGCGGCGCCTTCGTGCACCAAGCCAAGCGGCCGAACTTCGCGATCTCCGCATCGCCGACGATCTTCGGGCTTTTCCCCGGATTCGGTCCCTTCTCGCGCATTCGTCATTCGGTCAACGCGCTCGTCTCGTTCAACTACGCGCCCAGTGGCAACAACCTTGTCTCCGACGACTATCTGCAAGCGCTCGGCATGCGCCGCATCGACTTCGAGGTCGGTGCGCTGCAGCAGAGCGCGATCAGTCTCGGCTTGAATCAGACGTTCGAGGCAAAGGTGCGCGCACCGGCGGACAGCGCGCCGGAGGCGGGACAGAAAATTCAGCTGCTGCAGCTCAACACGTCGCCGATCTCGTACGACTTCGAGCGCGCCCGCAAGACGCATCATACGGGATTCACATCGAGCAGCTTCACCATCGGCGGACGCTCGGATCTGCTGCCCGGCTTCGACATGAATTTCGGCTACTCCCTCTTTCAGGGCGACGTGAACAGCGACTCGGCCAAGTTCAAGCCGTATCTCACCGACATCGGCGCCAGCTTCAGCATCGGCCGCGATCGCAATCCGCTCCAGATGCTCTCTCGCCTGCTCGGGCGCAGCGTCCCCGAAGTGACGCCGGCCGTGCCGGAGTTCAGCGGCGGCCAAACCGTGCAGACGCCGTTCGGGCCGCAGCAGCAGTCCATCGCCGGAACATCGAGCAGCCGTCTGCCGCTCGGCATCGACGACAAGCGCGGATGGGAAGCGACCTTCCGCTTTTCGTCGAGGCGTCAGCGGCCACCGGTCGGATCGAACGTCGTGTTCCTCGATCCCGCGGCGCGCTGCGACGCGCTGGTCGATCCGATCACCAAGCTGCTCTGCCAGACGCAAGCGCGCGGCTCGCAGGATTCCATTCAGACGACGACGCGCGGCGGTCCGGTGTACTACTCGCCGCCGGTGACCAATCTGACGTCGAGCCTGACCTTCAACATCACGCAGAAGTGGTCCGCGCAGTGGAACTCCGGCTACGACTTCGAGCGTAGCCAATTCAGCGACCACCAGGTCACGCTTCAGCGCGACCTGCACGACTGGCGCGCCATCTTCGGCTTTCTGCGCGCGCCGAACGGTAACTTCGCCTTCACCTTTTTTATCTCGCTGAAGGCCGAGCCCGACCTGAAGTTCAACTACGACCGGCGGACCTACCGGCCCCAGCAATAGAGTCGGCTGCCCCTCGGCGCGTCCACTGCTCTGTCTACGCGAAGGGACAGCCACAACACCACCGATTCAAGAGGCCGTTGCCAGACAACGACTTCGCACCGCGACGACCTCTGGCGCACTCAGTGCCCTAGCTGGCCGGTGTCGGCGGACGATCGCCCGCACGACGTCCATCGCTTCGCGGAGATCGGTCATGCTTCGTCGCTGGGTCGTTCTCGGTGTGCTCGCGCTGGCCGCGTGCACCAATCGCTCTGACGTCATCGTCGGCACGGGCAGCGTCCCGGCGCCAACCAATCTCACCTACGAGCTCGTGCCGAGCGGGAATGCGGCGTTTCCCGACGGCATCATCCTCCGGTGGGACGCGCCGGCGGACTCGCGCATCAACAGCTTCGTGATCTACTCTCGCGGCAGCACGGCCGGGTCGTGGGGCCGGCGCGCCGAGACGACCTCGCAATCGTTTCACGATGCCGGCGTGCCGCACCTGCAGTACTACGTCACGTCGGCCGACGCGAACGGCAACGAGAGCTCGCCGTCGAACAGCATCACCGTCGACGCCACGAAGCAACTCAGTCCGCCCGGTGGTCTGGCAACCGTCACGCTCAATCGCGCGATTCAGATCTCGTGGAGCCCGGGCGTGCGGCAGGGAAGTCCGACGATCTTCGACTACTATCGCGTCTACTCGATGCCGTACAACCTGGACACCGGTGTCTGCGACGGCGTACACGAGGCGCTCGAGGGTACGACCGTCTCGGAAGACTTTCTCGCCACGGGCCTGACCAACGGTGTGCCGCGCTGCTTCGTCGTGACCACCGTCAGCCGCGACGGACACGAGAGCGTGAACAGCAGCGCCCGCGTCGACACGCCTCGCTTCGATTCGCGCAACATCCTCGTGAACGCGATGCAGGCGGCAGGCGCCACGAGCGGGTTCCGTTTCTATTCGGCCGCGTCGCAGCTCGGCGTCGTGACGAACGGGAGCGCGACCGACAACGACTTTTTCCTGGATCGCCGCGGCGATGGCTCGGTGTGGATCACTCCCGTCCGGTCGGGCACGCGCATCGCCCTCTACAGCACGAAGCCCGTGGCCGATTTGACGTCGATCGACATCGCGCCCGTGTCCGGCTTTTCGACGGGCGCCATCGAGGCCGTGTCCGGATACCTGTACGTCTTCGAGACGCGGTTGACCGATGGCCTTCATTACGGCGCGATTCGCGTGACCCACACGACGCGCGACTACATGATCTTCGACTGGTCGTACCAGACCGATCCGGGCAACCCGATGCTGAATCGTGTGCCGTCGCCGGTCAGCGCGTCGAACTAGCAGCCCGCGTTGTCCCGCGTGGTTCCGATGCTCTTGAACTACGAGGATGCCGGTAAGACATTCGGCACGTGTCTTCGACGCTTCTTCTCGATGGGTCGT
>JALZAE010000030.1 GCA_030948535.1 Gemmatimonadota bacterium
CGGTAGCGCCGAGCATCGTCGCGCTGATCGGCGAAGCTGGACGGCGATGGCGGTGTTGGCGCTGTGCGCCAGCATCGGCTTGGTGGTCTATCTCAATCTTCGAGCAGGGCCGACGTACGGCTACGGCGTGATTCCCGTTTCGGCGGTTCGCGAGGCGCGCGACCGCGACTATTTTTTTGCGCTCGCCTTCTGGGTGTGGGGGGCGTGGGCGGGACTCGGCGCGATGTGTTTCGCCGCGCGGCGTATCAGCGATCGAAGACTCGCCACCGCGAGCGGACTCGTCGTGGCGTTGCTCCCAATCGCACTGAACTGGCGAGCGGAGGACAGGCGCGGCGAGCCCGCCGCCGGCGCCGCACGCGTGTTCGCGGAAGCATTGCTCTGGTCGGTGCCTGTGCGCGGCGTCTTGGTGAGCGGCGGCGACAACGACACGTTTCCACTCTGGTACGCGCAGACGGTGCTCGGCATCCGCCGCGATGTCACCGTGGTGACCCAGCCGCTGCTCGGTGCGGAGTGGTACCGCGCGCAGCTGATGCGGCGCGACTCGCTGTTGCAGACAGCCGAAGTCCGCTCATGGCGGGGCGACGCCCCGACACTCGCGGCGATCGTTCGTGAGGCGACGGCGCGCGGCAGGCCGGTCGCGCTCTCCATTCTGGCCGATAGCGCCATCGCGGCCCAGCTCGGCTCGCCAAAGACGGTGCGAGCGATGGTACGCGTTGGGGGGTCGCATGCGGTCGATACCGCGGTCACGCGGGAATTTCTCGGCCGATTCGGCGACCGGATCATGGCGATGCCTCCGGGGGTCGAATCGGTCGATCCGGCACCGGCCTTCGTGGCGCGACTCCTTCGCTGCCCCGCCCATGCTCTCGGGCGGAGAGTGCGGGATGTGTCGTCCGCTTCACTTGATTCGCTCTGTAAGTCACGATAGCTTTATGTCTTATGCCATTTGACGACCTCCCCTCTCGGGTCGAGAAGGTGAGGGAGCAGATCGCGGCCGCGGTGGGCCGGGGTGGTCACGGGCAACAGGTGACGATCGTTGCGGTGACCAAGACGCACGGTGCCGACGCGGTGCGCGCGGCCTGGGACGTCGGCCTCAAGGTAGTGGGCGAGAACAAGCCGCAGGAAGCACTGCGCAAGATGGCCGAGATCGACGTACCCGTCGCCTGGCATCTGATCGGCCATCTGCAGCGCAACAAGATCAAAACCCTCGACCACTTTGCGCTGCTGCACTCGATGGACAGCGCGCGACTCGCGGATGCCGTGTGCGAACATGGACTGGCGCGAGGGAGGGCGGTGGACGCGCTGGTGCAAGTGAATACGTCCGGCGAGGGTACCAAGGGCGGCTTTTCGCTCGAGGAGCTCCCGGCGGAAGCGGAACGATTGACGTCGCGTGCCGGAGTACGGGTTACGGGCGTCATGACCATGGCGCCGCTGGACGCCGACGAGCGGGTGCTGCGCGCCGTCTTCGCCGACGCGCGCCGGGCGCGCGACGTTCTCGTGGCGGCCGGACATCCGGCGCTCGAGCTGTCGCTCGGGATGTCCAATGATTTCGAGATCGCCGTCGAGGAGGGCGCCACGATGGTGCGCCTCGGCACCATTCTGTTCGGAGCGAGGCACGCATGATGGACGAGAGCTTACATCTCACCCCCGTCGACGTTCGACGCTGGGATTTCGGCCAGAAGTTTCGCGGCTGCGATCCGGTCCAGGTCGAGAATTTCCGCAATCGAGTGGCGGAAGAGCTCGAGCGGCTGACGCGCGTGAATGCGGAGCTGGAGTCCAAGGCTAAGGGATTTCACGAGCAGCTGCGCGCCTTTCGCGAGCGCGACAAAGCGCTGAACGAAGCGCTCGTGTCGGCGCAGCAGCTTCGCACGGAGATCCGCGACCAAGCCGACCGTGAGGGGCAGGTGTTGCTGCGCGAGTCGAAGGTCGAGGCCGAGCGCGCGGTCGATGAGGCGCGCTCGGAAGCGCGTAACACGTTGGAAGCGGCGCGCGGAGAAGCGCGGAAAATCCTGGAATCCACCCAGTCGCAAGTGCGCGCGTTGCAGGCGGAGATCCAGCAGCTCGAGAAGTCGCGCCGCGCCTTCACCATGCAGTTGAGGTCGATGATCGAGCGTCAGCTCAACGAGCTCGGCGCGATGGAGGCGGTGGTCCCGCCGGTGAATAGTGAGTCGGCCGCACCCGCGCAGACGACGCCGTCACCGCAGCCGGTCACCCCCGAGACCGCGCGACAGTCGCCCCCGCCGCAGCCCGCCGCTACGCCGGCACCGGCGGCGCCGCCAGCGATCTCCACCGCGCGTCCTACGCCCGCGTCGGCGATTCCGCACCTGCCCATCCCGGACCTCGGCCTCTCGTCGGATGATCCGCCGAGCGAGGGTCGCAGCATGAAAACGCCGGCGTGGCTCGAATCATTCTCGCCGGGCGTCCACGGCGAATGATGACCGCCGTCGCGCCAACGCACACCGCCGCCGCGGTCGACGCCGCGACGGCCGCGGTGCGCGCCCGATTCCAGCGCGAAGTCGAGGTGGCGATCATCCTCGGGACGGGGTTGGGCGCGCTCGCGGGCCAGATCGACGACGCGGTCTCGATCGACTACGCCGAGATCCCAGGCTTTCCGCTCTCGACCGTGGAGTCGCACGCCGGCCGGCTCATCTGCGGCACGCTTGGCGGGCGCTCCGCGATCGCGATGCAGGGGCGCTTCCATCGCTACGAGGGATACTCGCTCCAACAGGTCACCTTTCCGGTGCGTGTGCTGCATGCACTCGGCGCCGAGACGCTCATCGTGAGCAACGCGTGCGGCGGGATGCGTCCGGAATGGAGCGCGGGAGAGTTGATGCTGATCGCCGATCACATCAATCTGATCGGCGACAATCCGTTGATCGGTCCCAATGACGATGCGCTCGGCCCGCGCTTTCCGGACATGTCCGAAGCCTACGACAGCGGGTTGCGCGAGCTCGCGCGCGCCGTGGCCGCGGAACTCGGAATCGTGCTGCGCGAAGGTGTGTACGTCGCGGTGACCGGTCCGAATCTGGAGACGCGCGCCGAGTATCGGATGCTGCATTCCATGGGCGCGGATGTGGTCGGCATGTCGACCGTGCCCGAGGTGATCGTGGCGCGGCACGCCGGGATGCGCGTGCTCGGCCTCTCGATCATCACGGACCTGTGCCTGGCCGACTCACTCGAGCCCGCGTCTGTCGAGCAGATCATCGCCACCGCCGCGCGCGCCGAGCCGCAGTTGACCGCGCTCGTTCGCGGAGTGATCGAGCGGCTATGACCATCGCTCCCGCAGACGACATGACGACGCAATTCCGTCAGCTGCCTTCGGAGCTGACACCCGATGCGCTCGAACGCGAGATGCTCGCGCGTTGGACGCAGGAGGGCATCCTCGCGCGCAGCGACGCAGCGCGCGCGGGCGCGCCGGAGTTTGTCTTCTTCGAGGGGCCGCCGACGGCGAATGGGATGCCCGGCATCCATCACGTGTTTGCGCGCGCGATCAAGGACCTGTTCTGCCGCCACCGCGTGATGTCCGGTTTTCATGTGAGGCGAAAGGCCGGGTGGGACACGCACGGACTCCCCGTCGAGATCGAGGTGGAGAAGCAGCTCGCGCAGCGGCTCAAGGAAGACCGCGGCATGTCCGACGAGGAGCTCAAGCGCATCACCGGCAAGCAGCTCATTGAGGAGTTCGGGGTCGAGGCGTTCAAC
>JALZAE010000041.1 GCA_030948535.1 Gemmatimonadota bacterium
GAGAAGTAGTCAGCCGGCGCGCTCGATGCGCGACTTCCTCGAGGCGATGAAGTAGAGCAGCGGACCGATTGCCGCGACGATGAGCGCGCCGCGAACCGCCGGCGCGCCGTACTCTCCGTCGTGAATCTCGAGCGCCACCACCAGCAGCAACACGGCGAAGGGAAGCAGCGCGAGGCCAACGACACCCCACGTGTTGACTGGAATGCGGTAGGCGCCGCGCAACTCGGGCTCGCGCCGTCGCAGCATCACCAGCGCGCCAAACTCGAGAAAGAGCGCCATCGAGTAGAGCAGCACATCGGCGACAACGAGGCCGGCAAAGGGGAAGATCGTGCACGCCGAGTAGCAGATCGCCGACACGAGCACCGCGTTCTGTGGGTTGCCGCGGTCGTCCGTACGCTCGAGAAAGGACGGCAGCAGCCCGTCGGAGGCCATGGCCAGCGGGATGCGCGAGTACGACATCAAGAGCGCGTTGAAGAGCGCGACGGCACTCACCATCCCGGTGGTGGCGACCAACACCGAAAGCACCGGGGCGGCTCTTCCCGTCGCCGCCGCGGCGATCTGCGGCCAGCCGCCATCGACCCAGGTCCTCCAGTCCGTCGCCCCGAGCGTCGGCAGGAGCGCGATGAAGTAGTTGATGGTCACCAACGGAAGAGCGAAGGCGAGCGCACGCGGATACGTACGCGATGCGTCGACGACCTCACCCTGCACGGTCGATGCGTTGTCCCAGCCGATGAAGTTCCACAGCGCGATCGAAAGTCCCACGCCGAGCCCGCCGAGCGTGCCGGTGCCCGTCTTGGCGAAGGGCAGCCACGGCACGTGCGTGATGTGCGGCAGGGAGAAGATCGCGACGAGCACGTATGTGATGATGATGAATCCGCCGCTCAGCACCGACATCCATCCCACGCGCAACGCACCGCGGACGTTCAGCAGCGTCGCCACCCAGATCACCAGCACTTGAATGAGGCGTCCGTCACGCACACCGAGCGCCGGCGCGAAGAAGTGGAGGTACTGCAGGAACAACGCGGGATAGATCGCCATGTCGACGAGCGAGTACAGCCAGGTCCACCATCCATTTTGAAACGCCCAGAATCGGCCGAAGGCGCGCTCCACCCAGCGGTAATAGCCGCCCTCCTCCGGCAGCATGCTTGCCAGCTCGCCGACGATTAGCGTCTCCGGGAGCGACCAGAACAGCGGAATGAGCAGCAGGATCAGCAGCGCCAGGCCAGGTCCAACCTTCGCGACGAGCGTCTCCGTCGTATGCGGGCCGCCGGAGGTGTTGAAGTACATCACAAAGACCAGCGACAGCGTCGACAGCGTACGCCGCAGTTTCACGATGGGTGGCCGGTGTCCGTGCGTATCTTCAGGCGGTGCGTCATCATGGGCGCGCAATCTGTGTGGCGCCGCGCGTTGCCGCGAGGCATCGACCACTCTATCATTTGAAACTTCGCCCGCCTCCGGACGCCAATCGGTCATGACTGCACCAGACGCAAACTCGTCCGCGACCCGCACCGGGCCGGCCGGAGACTACCGAAACATCCGCATCATTGCCGCCGTGGTCGGGGCGGGACTGCTCGTGTTGCTTCCGCTCAGGTCCGGTCTGCCGCTGCCATTCAGTCTGGGCGAAGGTGATCTCGGCCTGCGGTTCGGGATGCTCGTCGGGACGATCCTCGGGGCCACGGTCTACTGGTCACTGCCCCGGCGCGGCGGCGCCCGGCAACGCAGCCGCCGCTATATGCAGCTGGTCGGCACGGTTGCCAGCGCCTGGTTCGGCGGCGCGCTGCTTTCCGCGGCGACGCTCTACCTGAGCGACGAGCCTGTGTTCGGCGCCGAGATGGGAGCCACCGCGATCTACGGACTGTGGTGCGCCATCGCGATCACCTTCGCGTTCATGTTCGCACGGGAGACGGGGCGCCGGCGCGTATCCCGTTCGCGACGCGGGCGAAGCGAGATGGCTGAGGCCAGCGTGCCGCGATCGATCGAGTCCATCGCGCCGTCGGTGCGCGCGGAGCGAGACTGTCCGTGGTGCGCCGAGCGCATCCTGTCGCGCGCGCGCGTATGCAAGTTCTGCGGTCACGACGTCGATCCGTTGGACGGGTGACGCCCCGCCGGTGCGCGACGGGCGTCGTAGATCCCCGGCGGAGTCTTCCCGTTCTTCAACCGCGCCACTCGCCATGTCCGTTTTCATTCGCACAGCCGGACTGCTCGTGCTATCCAACGTCTTCATGACGTTCGCCTGGTACGCGCATCTCAAGAATCTGAATCAGCGTCCGTGGTACGTCGCCGCGCTCGTGAGCTGGGACATCGCGCTCTTCGAGTATCTGCTGCAAGTGCCGGCGAACCGCATCGGCTATACAGCGATGAGTCTCTCCCAGCTCAAGATGCTGCAAGAGGTGATCACGCTGAGCGTCTTCGTGCCCTTCGCCCTGTTCTACATGAAGCAGCCGCTGAAGCTCGATTACCTCTGGGCGGCCCACTGCATCCTCGGCGCCGTCTATTTCATGTTTCGCTCCCACGGCTGAGCACTGCGGGCATGCTCCTCCTTTCCGATCGCGATATCGTCGCCCTGCTGCCGATGGATGCCTGCATGGAGGCGATGGCCGACGTGCTCCGCACGCTTGCCACCGGCGGCGCCGTGCTGCCGCTGCGCACGGTGATGCGATTGCCCAACGGATCGAATGCCTTCGCGGTGATGCCGGCGTACATCGGCTCGCCCGAGGCCGTGGGCGCGAAGGTGATCACCGTGTTTCCCGGCAACGATGCGACGCCGCTCGATTCGCACCAGGGAGCCGTGCTGCTGTTCGACCCCGCGCACGGTGAGCTTCGCGCCATTCTCGATGCCAGCTCCATCACCGCCATTCGTACCGCGGCGGTGTCGGGCGTGGCTACGCGCGCGTTGGCGCGCGACGATGCCCACGATCTGGCGATCCTCGGCGCGGGCGTGCAAGCGCAGACGCATCTCGACGCGATGATGGCCGCGCGGGCGATCGACCGCGTGCGCGTGTGGAGCCGCACCACCGCGAACGCGGAAGCGTTCGTGCAACGGAACGCAGGCCGCTATTCGATGTCGATCGAGGCGGTCGCCGGCGCGCGCGCGGCCGTGGAGGGAGCGGACATCATCTGCACCGTCACGGCGTCGCGCACACCGGTATTGGAGGGCGCATGGATCGCGCCCGGCGCGCACATCAACGCCGTCGGTGCGAGTCTGTCGACGGCGCGCGAGCTCGACTCCGCCGCGGTCGCGCGGTCATCGCTGTTCGTTGACCGGCGCGAATCCGCCCTGAACGAGGCGGGCGACTTTCTCATTCCCAAGAGCGAAGGCGCGATCGGTGACGATCACATCCGCGGCGAACTGGGCCAAGTGCTGACCGGCGCCGCGCCCGGACGCGAGCGCCCGGACGAGATCACGCTCTTCAAGTCGCTTGGCCTGGCGATCGAAGATCTGGCCGCGGCGTATCACGTCTACGTGCAGGCGGTGCATCACGGCGCCGGCGTGCGCGTCGAGCTCGGAGGTCTGCGCCATGCAGAGTGAGATCGCGCCGCTCGCGCCGCCATCGCTCGTAGAGATCGAAGCGGCAGGTGAGCGCATCCGCGGCATCGCCATCCGCACACCGCTCATCAGGCTGGACGTCGATGGGCCGGCGGAGATCTGGCTCAAGCTGGAGAACCTGCAACCGATCGGATCGTTCAAGCTGCGCGGGGCGGGCAACGCGATGGCCCAAGTACCGCGCGAGCGTCTCGCCCGTGGCGTCTACACGGCGAGCGCGGGGAACATGGCGCAGGGTGTGGCGTGGTGCGCGCGCCGCTTCGGGGTGCCGTGCCGCGTGATCGTCCCCGAGCATGCGCCGGCCACGAAGCTGGCCGCCATCGAGCGACTGGGCGGCGTCGCGGTGAAGCTTCCATTCGAGCGCTGGTGGCAGGTGTTGATCGATCACGGGTATCCGGGG
>JALZAE010000122.1 GCA_030948535.1 Gemmatimonadota bacterium
GCAAGGAGGAGTATCCGTCGATTCTCGCTGGACATGCGGCGCTGCTCGCGCTCAAGTCGGGCCGGCCCGTCAAGATGATCTACGATCGTACCGAGGACATGATCGCCACGACGAAGCGGCATCCCTCGGTGTGCCGGCATCGCACCGGCGTGATGCGCGACGGGCGCATCGTGGCCATGGACATCGAGGTCGTGCTCGACGGTGGCGCGTACGTGACGCTGAGCCCGGTGGTGCTGAGTCGCGGCGCGATCCACGCCGCGGGCCCGTACCGATGCGAGAACACGCGCATCGCGGGCCGCGCGATGATGACGAACACGCCACCCAACGGCGCCTTCCGCGGATTCGGTGCGCCGCAGACGCAGTTCGCGATGGAAGTGCACATGGATCGCATCGCCGAGACGCTCGGCATCGACCCGGTGCGGATCCGCGAGCTGAATGCGTTGCGTCCCGGCGACACGACTGCGACCGGGCAGCTCGTGGGCGACGACTGCAGCGCACGACAGGTGCTGAAGCAGGCGGTCGATCGATCGGGTTTCATGCGCAAGCGTGAGGCGTTCGCCGGCACGAACACGGGCATCGGCCTCGCCCTCTTCTATCATGGCTCCGGCTTCACGGGCAGCGGCGAGGTGCATCTCGCGTCGAAGGCGTCGCTCGAGCTGACGCCGGATGGCGTGCGCATTCTCGTCGGCAGCACGGAGATCGGCCAGGGAACGCGAACGATGCACGCGCAGATCGTCGCCGACGCGCTCGGCATTCCATACGAGCATGTGGACGTTGCGCAGCCCGACACCCACGCGGTGCCGGACAGCGGTCCCACCGTCGCGTCGCGCACCTGCATGGTCGTCGGGCGCATCCTGCAGCGCTGCGCCGAGGAGATGCGCGAGCGCATCGGCGCGTCGTCGCCCGGCGACTACTTTCGCGCGCACGGTCCGGTCGTCGTAACGAAAGAGTACGAGAAGCCGACCGACGTGACGTGGGATGACGCCACCTATCGCGGCGATGCGTACGCGACGTTCGGCTGGGCGTGTGACGTCGTCGAAGTCGAGATGGATCCCGATACCTACGAGATTCGCCCGACGCGCGTGACGGCGGTGCAGGATATCGGGAAGGCGATTCACCCATCGCTCGTCACGGGGCAAATCGAAGGCGGCACGGCACAGGGGATCGGCTGGGCGCTGCTCGAGCACGTGGTGATGCGCGACGGCGTGATGGCCAACGCCCAGCTCACCAACTACATCATACCGACCACGCTCGATACGCCGCGCATGGATGTCGTGATCGTCGAGAATCCGTCGCGTCATGGGCCGTTCGGCGCGAAGGGCGTCGGCGAGATGCCGATCGATGGACCGGCGCCGGCAGTGGTGAACGCCATTCGCACCCTCGGCCTCGACGTGCGTGACATTCCCGCGATCCCCGAGCGAGTGATGGAGGTCGCGTGCGGTTCACGCTGAACGGCGCGCCGCGCGAAATCGCCGCGCACCCCATGAGCCGCCTGCTCGACGTGCTGCGCGAGGAATACGGACTCACCGGCACCAAGGAAGGCTGCGGCGAGGGAGAGTGCGGTGCGTGCACCGTGCTCGTGAATGGCGATCCGGTCTGCGCCTGTCTCGTCCCCGTCGCGCAGGTGGCGGACACCGACGTGCTCACCATAGAGGGTCTGGGCGGCTCGCATCCCTTGCAACGCGGATTCGCCGAGCACGGCGGCGCGCAGTGTGGCATCTGCACGCCGGGAATGATCATGGCGGCGCTTGCACTTGGCGAGAATCCATCGCTCGAGCGCGTGCGACGCGGGCTCGCCGGCAATCTGTGCCGGTGCACCGGCTACGAGGCGATTTATCGGTCGATCGAGCGCGCGGGCGAGCCGGCATGAGAGGCGCCACCAGCTCGCTCTCGCTCTTGGAGCCGCGCTCCCTCGAGGATGCGCTCCGCATGATGCGCGACGAGGGACCGCTCACGCCTCTGGCCGGCGCGACGGATCTCTATGTGTCGCTCAACTTCGGGACGCTGCGCGAAACGCGATTCGTCGACCTGTGGAAGCTCGATTCGCTGCGCGGCATCGAGCGGCGCGACGGTGACGTACTCTCACTCGGCGCCATGTGCACGTACACGCAGCTCATCGGCTCGCCGCTGGTGCGCGAGTGGCTGCCGATGCTGGTCGATGCATCGCGCGAGGTCGGGGGCGCGCAAATTCAGAATCGCGGCACAATCGGCGGAAACATCGCCAACGGGTCGCCGGCGGGCGATTCTCTACCCGTCTTTGCGGCGGCTGGTGCGACGGTCGTGCTGCGCAGCGCGGGCGAGACTCGTAGAATTCCATTCGAGAACTATTACACCGGCTATCGCGCCAGCGTGCGCCGGCCTGACGAGCTCATCGTCGCCATCGAGCTACCGCGCATCGGCGGCGCACAATGGTTTCGGAAAGTCGGCACGCGCGCCGCGCAAGCCATCTCGAAGGTAGTGATGGCTGCAGTCCGACTCCCGGACGGCGCTCCATGCATCGCACTGGGCAGCGTCGCCGCGACAGTGGTGCGGTTGCCCCGCACCGAGGCGGCCCTCGGCGGCGGCGCCACGATCGCCGACGCGCAGCGTGTGCTCGCGGGCGAGATCAGTCCGACCGACGATGTGCGTTCGACCGCGGTCTACCGCAGCCAGGTGTGCCTCAACCTGCTCGCCAGATTCTGGGGCGACACCGAGGAATCCTCGAATGCCCGCTAAGACGACGAAGCCCGATGGTCCATCCAAGGTGGTGCGTGCCTTCATCGATCGTATCAATCACGCGGACGTCGATGCACTCGCATCGCTGATGACGACGGAGCACGTTTTCATCGACGCGCTTGGCCACCACTTCACGGGACGCGATGCGGTCCGCACGGGCTGGGAGAGCTACTTTGTTTGGTTCCCCGACTACCACATCGAGATCGATGAAGTCATCTCGCGCGGTGTGTCGGTGGCGGCGTTCGGCACGGCCAAGGGGACCTTTGCCGGCGAATTGCGCGAGCACATCGAGCGCACCTTCGAGTCGCCCGCCGCCTGGCGCGCGACGGTGCAGAGCGGCCGCATCGCCGTCTGGCGCGTCTACTGCGACGTCTCGGCGCAGCAGCGCATTCTCGCCGCGTCGAGATGACCGACGGGCCGGAGCTGGTCGTACGCGCTCGTCGCGTCGTGCTCCGGGACGGCATCGTGCCGGCGGCGATCCACATCCATGATGGCCGCATCGAGCGCGTCACGGCGTACGACGACGTCGCCCGAGGTGCACGCATCGTCGATGCCGGCGAGCGCGTGATCATGCCGGGGCTCGTCGACTCGCACGTGCACTGCAACGAGCCGGGCCGCACCGAGTGGGAAGGTTTTCGCACCGCCACGCGCGCGGCCGCGGCCGGCGGCATCACGACGATCGTCGACATGCCGCTCAATAGCATTCCCGCCACAACGACGCTGGCGGCGCTGCGGACCAAGCGCGCGGCCGCGGACGGACAGTGCATGGTCGACGTGGCCTTTTGGGGCGGACTCGTACCCGGCAACGCCGACGAGCTCGCTCCAATGGCCGCCGCGGGCGTCTGCGGCTTCAAGTGCTTTCTCGTGCCGTCGGGCGTGGATGAGTTCGAGGCGGCGGGGGAGTCGGACCTCGCGGCCGCGCTTCCCATTTTGCGCGCCGCCGGCGTTCCGCTGCTGGTGCACGCCGAATTGTCGGCGCCGCTCGAGCGCGCGCGGCGCGACGTGGAGCGGGCGGATCCAGGGCGATATGCCACCTGGCTCGCGTCGCGTCCCGATGAGGCCGAGCTCGAGGCGATCGACCTGATGATCGGTCTCGCGCGGAGGAGCGGCGCGCGAATCCACATCGTGCACGTGGCGACGTCACGCGCGACAGCGCTGCTGCGCGAAGCCCAGCAGTCCGGCGTTCCGATCAGCGCCGAGACGTGCCCGCACTACCTCCATTTCGACGCAAGCGACATCGCCGATGGCGCGACGGAGTACAAGTGCGCGCCTCCGATTCGCCAAGGATCGCATCGCGATGGGCTCTGGAGCGCGCTCGACGACTCGCTGCAGCTTGTCGCCTCCGATCATTCGCCCTGCCCACCGGAAATGAAAGCGCGCGACCGCGGCGACTTCATGGCGGCGTGGGGCGGGATCGCCTCATTGCAGCTCGGCCTGAGCATCGTCTGGACCGGCGCCGAGGGCCGCGGTCGTGATCTCCGCGACGTCGCACGGTGGATGTG
>JALZAE010000134.1 GCA_030948535.1 Gemmatimonadota bacterium
TGGCACGAGCTGCTGACCACCGACCCGGAAGCCGCCAAGAAGTTCTACCAAACCGCAACCGGTTGGACGACCCAGTTGTTCGCCGACGCGGGGATGCCGTACACGATGTGGCTCGCCGGCGAAACGCCGGTCGGTGGCCTGATGGATTTGCCGAAGAATCTGCGCGACATGCACGTGCCGCCGCACTGGCTCACGTACATCGGCACACCGAATGTCGACGACACGCTGGCGAAAGCGGTCAAGCTCGGCGCGCAGCAGATGGTGCCGGCGATGGACATTCCGACGGTGGGACGCTTCGCCGTGCTCGGCGATCCGCAGGGCGCGGTGTTCGCCATCTTCACGCCCGCCCCAAATTCGCGTCCGATGCAAGATCCGCCGATGGGCGGATTCTCATGGCACGAGCTCGTCACCACCGACTACGAGAAGGGCTTCGACTTTTACTCGACGCTGTTCGGCTGGGTGAAGACGACGGCAATGGACATGGGCGAGATGGGCGTCTACCAGATGTTCGGCCGATCTTCGAATGAGCCGATGGGCGGGATCTACAACAAGCCAAAGGACATGCCCGCGCCGCCCAACTGGCTCCCCTACGTGCTGATCGCCGACATCAACAAAGGCGCCGAGTCGGTGAAGTCGAAAGGCGGAACGATCATGCACGGCCCGATCGAAGTGCCCACCGGCGACTGGATCGTGATGGCGATGGATCCCCAAGGCGCCGCCTTCGCTTTGCATCAGCGAAAGAAATAACAGCTTTCAGTAGGCGCCCCATCCCCCATCCCCCGTCCCCCATCCCCAGTTTCAAAACACGGCATTCGTCTTCACGCCCTTCACCAGATTCTCGATGAAGAACTCCATCATCCGATCCTGATTTACCCCCGAGTGGCCCTGGTCGGGACCTACCTGCACCTCGAAGCTCTTGCCCGCGTGCTGTAGCGCTTGGATCAGCTGCATGCTGTTCGACGGATGGACGTTGTTGTCGGCCGTTCCGTAGTACAGCATCAGCCGGCCCTTGAGCTTGTCGGCGTAGGTCATCGCGCTGCCCATGTCGTAACCCGACTTGTTCTCTTCGGGTGTCCACATGTATCGCTCGGTGTAGATCGAGTCGTAATTGCGCCAGTCCGTGGGCGACGACGATGCGGAGGCCGCGGCAAAGACGTCGGGATAGCGAAGCAGCGCCATCGCCGACGCGTAGCCGCCGTACGATGCACCGAAGATGCCGACGTGCTCCTTGTCGACGTACGGGCGCGTGGCGAGCGCCTTCACCCCCGCCGCCTGATCGTCGATCTCGACGGTGCCGAGCTTCTGGTAGATCGCGTCGAGGAACCGCTTGCCGCGTCCCGCCGCGCTGCGCGAGTCGAGCGACGCAACCAGAAAGCCGTACTCGGTCAGACGGTTCGGCACCGTGAAGTTCTCGCTCGCGCCGTTCGTCGCCGGGCCGCCGTAGACGGTGATCAGCAGCGGGTATCTCTTCTCGGGATCGAAGTTCGACGGAAAGTGCAGGATGCCATGGAGCACCGTCGTGCTGTCGGCGGCCTTGAAGGTGAAGAGCTCGACGCGCCGGAGTCCGAGCTGGTGGAATTTGCTCGTGTCGCTCTTGGCGAGCTCGGCCACGAGGTTGCCATTCACGTCGACGAGACGCGTCACCGGCGGCTGATCGTGCGTCTGCGCGATGTCGACAAAGTGTTTGCCGTCGGGCGACAAATTCACTGCGTGGTTGAACGCGGGATCGGTGAGACGGCGATCGTTCTTGCCGTCGAGTCCCACGCGATGCAGCTGCAATTTCATGTGGTTGTCGCCGTCGCGCGCCATGTAGTACAGCGCTCCCGCCTTCTCATCCACCTGCACGATGCTGGCGGCCTCGAAGGGATTCTTCGTGATCGTCGACAGCAGCTTTCCGTTCAGGTCATACAGGTAATAGTTCTTGAAGCCGGTGCGCTCGGACATCCAGATGAAGCGCTTGCCGTCCTTCAGGTACTGCATGGTCGGGCTGTTCTCCAACCAGCTCGCCAGCCATTCCTCGTGCACCACGACACGGCACGCGCCGCTGTCGGGATTGCACGCGGTGAGCTCGAGGATGTTCTGCCGGCGGTTCGTTCGATTGAAGGTGATCTCCCGGCCGTCAGGCGTCCACGCCACGTGATAGACGTAGTGCCCGACGATGTTGTTCTCGAACGGTTGGCCGTCCCGCACATCGATGCGCGTGACCATCTTCGTCGCGACGTCGTACACGAACAGATCGACGATCGGGTTCGGCACGCCGGGCTTCGGGTATGCCTCGACGTCGACGGTGCTCTGCAGCTTGGTCTGCCCCAACTCGAGGAAGTAGTCGGGCACGCCGCTCTCATCGAATCGATAGAAAGCGAGCTTGCTGCCGTCGGCGTTCCACCACATCGCGGTGTTCTGTCGCAGCTCTTCGCCGTACACCCAGCTCGCCGATCCATTCTTGATGCGATGCTGTGCGTTGCCATCGCTCGTGATCGCCATCTCGTTCGCGCCGGAGCTGTCGCTCAGCCAGAGATTGTGATCGCGGTAGAACGCCTTGTGCTTGCCGTCGGGCGAGATCGCCGAATCGAACTGCCGGCCGCGCGCCGGCGCGCCGCCCGGAAAATTGCGTCCGCGATTGGTCGTGCGCAGCGACGTGTCCGCCACCCCCGACTCGGCCGCCTTTTGCGTGGCGACATCGAACCGCATGCGCTTGCCGTCCTGCAAATACTCGAACGCTCGGCCGTCGTTGGTCCAGGTCGTCGCCAGCGCGCCGAGCTTGACCGAGCCGATCGCCTCGCGGCTCATCCGCTGATACTGCTCGTAGCCGGGCATCGCCTTGAGGCGGTCCTGGGCCGCGGCGGATCCGGCGAGCGCGGCGATGAGCATGCCGATGGCGAGCGGGGAACGCGCGTGCTGAACGAACGTCGAATTCTTCATGCCGAGTCTCGCACTGGTGTCGGAATTGGGATCGGGCTGCGGTTCGTGGGCCGAGCAGAGGCTGCAGTAATGCGATCGTGCACTCTGGCTACGCGGGGCAGCAGGAGAATGATGGAGGGTGGGCGCCCGGCACGCCACGTATCGTCAGAGTCTCGTTACAGGGTTGGCGCTTGACTGGTTAGGCTCACGTGCGCCGGCATCTTGGGAGGTCGTCCGTCAGGACCACCCATACTCGGAGATGCCGATGCGATCCTTTCCGTCGCGCTTGCTGTGCCACGCGCTCGTGCCGCTGTCGGCCGCGGTATTTGTGCCCAGCCTCGCCGCGCAGCCCTCGGCGCCCGACCCGGCGCTGCTGCACGCCGATTCGCTGTATGTGGCGAAGCAATACGCCGGCGCTGCGACAGCCTATCAGGCCATCGTCCGCGACAAGCCGACGATCGTGCGCGCCTGGGGACGGCTCGGCGCATCGCTGCTCACGATGCACAGAGATGAGGAAGCGCTCGACGCCCTGCGGCACGCGGCCGCGCTCGCCCCGGCCAATCCCACCATCGCGTACAACATCGCCGCTGCACACGCACGGTTGCATCACAGCGACTCGGCGTTCGCGTGGCTCGGGACTTCGATCAAGAACGGATTCACCAACACGACAATGATGGCCTCCGATAGCGATCTCACCTCGCTGCACGGAGATCGCCGGTATGACAGCCTCATCGTGATGGGACGCGAGGCGATGCGTCCCTGCATGCACCGCCCTGAGTCACGCAAGTTCGATTTCTGGGTCGGCGAGTGGGACGTGCAGGGCACGGCCGGCAACGCCGCCGGGAAGAGCAGCGTCAAGCTCTTGCTCGAAGGATGCGCGCTCTATGAGAACTGGATCGATGCGCAGGGCGGTGAGGGAAAGAGCCTCAACAGCTTCAACGCGCCGCTCAACATGTGGCAGCAGTTCTGGACGGATCAGTACGGCACGGTGACCGAGTATCGCGAGAGCAATTGGGTCGGGAACACCCTCGAGTACATCGCGCACACCACGACGCCACAGGGGCCGCAGCTGATCAAGATGTCGTTCACCCCGGTCAATCCGGATCTCGTCCGTCAGTTCGGCGCCGTCTCGGCCGACGACGGCAAGACGTGGACGCCTTCCTTCGATCTGTACTATCATCGCAGAAAGCCGTAGGCGGTGAGTGGTTCCGCAGGACAAACGGCCGAGCGGCACTCCTGCCCGGCCGTTTTTTGTCGTGTATGGTCCTGGCGGCATTCCCGGCGCGCACCAGGTCGAGATCTAAGACATAAGATTCGGATCTTGCGGAGCGGGCGAATTTCGACTGATCGATCTGAGAGGGCAGAGAATTCAATGTGCGGAATACTCGACCGATTTCTTGTTTGCAAAGATCAAGAAGCGATTGGCCACAATTCGCGCCATTCACCACGATCTGTATGAAACGTCCTAGATCTACGCCGGGGGTTCAGATGCAAACCCGACGAGATATCAAATGAGCTCATTGCTCGCCGACGAGATCCGCGCCGCCGCGATCCGTCTCGCGCCGCACGTAGCGCGCACTCCGCTGCGACCCGCGCGCGCGATCGGAGAGAACGCACGATTCAAGTGCGAGAATCTGCAGCACACGGGCTCGTTCAAGCTGCGCGGGGCGTTGAACAAGATTCTGCTCCTCTCCGATGCGCAGCGCGACGCGGGCGTCGTCACGTCGTCAACGGGAAATCACGGGCTCGCCGTGGCTGAGGCGCTGCGCATTGCCGGCGGACGCGGCACGATCGTGGTGTCGTCGAGCGCATCGCCGTACAAGGTGGATCGTCTGCGCACCGCCGGCCTCGAGGTCATCGTCGACAGCGACGATCCGATGCGCGCGGAGCTCAATGCGCGCGCTCTCGCCGAGAGCACCGGACGCGTGTACGTGTCGCCGTACAACGACCTCGAGGTGGTGGCGGGGCAGGGTACGGTCGGCGTCGAGATCGCGGAGCAGTGGCCTGAGGTCGAGGCGGTGTACATCGCCGTCGGCGGCGGCGGGCTGATCGCCGGGGTGGCGACGTGGCTGAATTCGGTGAAGCCGACGGTGCGCATCGTCGGATGCTGGCCAGAGAACGCGTCCGGACTTCTGGCGTCGATCGAGGTCGGGAAGATCGTCGAAGTGGTTGAGTCCCCGACGCTTTCCGACGGAACCGCCGGCAACCTCGAGCCCGGCGCCATAACACTGCCGCTGTGCATCGACCTCATCGATGCGCACGTCCTAGTCTCCGAGCGCGAGATCGCGCGCGCGATGATGGATGTGCAACGCGATGACGGCGACCGCATCGAAGGCGCGGCCGGTGTCGCGGTCGCCGGCTATCGGAAGTTGGTCGCCGAGCAAACGGAGTACGCGACGCTGGGGAGCGTCATCGTTCTCTGCGGCGGGAACGC
>JALZAE010000139.1 GCA_030948535.1 Gemmatimonadota bacterium
TGTTGACGCTGGCCGATGAGCTGCTGGAGGTGGATCCGTCGCTGTCGGTCCGCTGCCTTTACCAGGCGAACAAGTTGGCGGACGTCGCGAACAAGTCGTTGCGCGACAGGCGGCAGGGCGTCGGGGCGGGCAGTCACGGCATGTCGTCCAATCTGCATTTTCTGTCGCAGACAGCCGCGACCGCCGCAACTCCCAAAGCGTAAGACGCGAGCGCTACTCCTCGGGGGCTCCGGCAACGACCGTCGTCCGCGGAGTCGGCAGCAAGTGATAGTTCACCGGCGGTGTCCCCCCGGCGAGATAGCGAACGAAGTAGTCCCATCCCTTCTTGATCGCGTAGTCCGGGAAGCCGTGCGGTGAGTCGGGGATGATGAGCATGTCGAAGTCTTTGTCGGCCTTGATCAGTGCGTCGACGACGCGCAGCGTGTTGGCCGGATGCACGTTGGTGTCCATGTCCCCGTGCATGAGCAGCAGCTTCCCCTTCAGGTTGCCCGCCATCGCGTAGTTCGCCGAGCCCTCGTAGTTGTCCTTCTTGGTCACCGAGTCGCGCTTGAAGAGCCCCTGATATTTCTCGCCCCACCAGTAGCCGTAGGTGCGGTTGTCGTGGTTGCCCGCCTCGCTCACCGCGACCTTGAAGAAATCGGGAAAGCGGAACATGGCGTCGGTGCTGGCGAATCCCCCGCCGGAATGGCCGAACACGCCGACGCGATCCATGTCGATGTACGCGTGCTTCGCCGCGAGCTGCTTGATGCCGACGACATGATCCATGATGCCGTTGTCGCCCAGGTTCGCGTAGTAGAAATCGTGGAACGCCTTCGACCTCTTGGGCGTACCGAGGTGATCGATCTCGACGACGATGAAGCCGAGCTCGGCCAGCGCCCGCGCGGCGCCCGATTGTCCCGTGTTGAATCCCCAGTCGCCGACGCTGCCGACCTGCGGCCCGGGATAGATGTGCGTAATGATCGGATACTTTTTCGTGGAGTCGAAATTGGACGGCTTGTACATCAGTCCCCATAGGTCCGTCATGCCGTCGCGCGCCTTCACCTTGAACACCTCCGCCGGCGTCCATCCGACGCTGTAGAGCAGCGCGGCGTCTGCCTTCTCGAGCGGCATCACGATGTGACCGTCGACGGCCGATCGCAGCGTGGTGATCGGAGGAACATCGGCGCGGGCGTAGGTGTCGACGAAGAATTTTCCGGTCGGCACGAAGCGAATCGTGTGATTCCCTTCCTCGGGCGTGAGCAGCGTGGTGGTGGCGCCATCGAAGCTCGTGCGATACAGGCGCGCGTAGTACGGAACGCCGGGCTCCTTTCCCCACGCCGTGTAGTAGACCTGCTGCGCGGGCGCGTCGACCTTCGCGATCGCGGCAACGGCCCACGGACCCGACGTGATCTGATTCTTGAGCTTGCCGCTCTCGTCATAGCGATAGAGATGCGCCCAGCCGTCGCGCTCCGAGTACCAGAGGACATCCTGTCCGTCGTTCGCGACATCCCAGTTCGGCGCGCCGCCCCCGCCGGCGAACAGCTCGAGATACGTACTGGTCGAGTCGCCGGTGATCTTCTTCCACTGCCCGGACTTCAAATCGACGACCGTCAGGCGCACGCGCTTGGCGCCGCGCAGCGCGTTCGTGACGTAGAGCTTGTCCGATTTCTTCGCCCACTTGATGGCCTGCAGCCCCGACATGCCGTGAACCACATGAGCCTGCGGCTCGTCCTGCACGCGCACGTTCGTCTTTGCGTCGACGTCCAGAACGTGCACGTCGTATTTGGGGATGATGCTGTCGCCGGGCACGGCGAAGACGTACTGGAAGAGGCGCGGCGTGATTCCCGTCGACGAGTAGACCGGATATTTCCGCACGCGACGCTCATCGGTGCGGATGACGGCGATCTTCTTTGAGTCCGGCGACCAGATCAACATCGGGCGCGGGCGCTGCGGATTCTCGGGTGGCGGCGGAAGCTGGGGCGCTTGCAGACCGTATTCGAATTCGGCGATGCCATCGGTGGTCAGCTGCACCGAGTCGCGTTTCTCGCCCTCGGCCGGGCGAATCCAGATGTTGAACTTGTGGTTGAACGCCTCCCACTTCTTGTCCGGCGACTGGATGGCCCACACCGGCGTCTCGGTCTTCGACGTGTCGGTCTTCTGGCATTTGTACGAGGCAAGCTCGCACTCGTAGCGCCGCTTGCCGACGCGCATCTCGATCGACTGCTCCTTGTTGATGAGCTTGATCGTCGTGAAGCCGAGGTTGCCGGGATCGAACGCGGTGTCGCCGGCGACCGACATCGACGCGGCGAGCCGCGCGTTGTCGAACAGGGGACGCTTCGCGCGCGCCGTGGGATCGACGAGATAGTAGACCGGCCCAGCGGCACCGTTGACGCGATACCAGAATCGCGTCGAATCCTCGAACCATTGCGGCACGACCGCGTTGTTGAGCACACGCCCGGCCGTCACACGAATGAGATCGGCGCGATGATAGTCGACCTGTTGCGCGTGAGCGGCGAGCGGCGAGCCGACCATCGCGAGCGCGACGGTGAGTCGCGCAAAGGCGCGAGGAACCATGCTGAGAACTCCGGATCGTGGTGGGGAGCCGCGGATCGACGTCATGAAGTTACGCGGCGGCCGTGGAAGGTGTTGGGAGCCGCGGATCGACGCTTGGTTCGCGCGGTCTTTTCTCGATCGAAAAAGCAGCCGCAGATTTACGCAGATCGTCGCAGATACTGCACCAAATTTTCTTGGTTTGTATCTGCGGCCATCTGCGAAAATCTGCGGCAGCCATTCTGCCCCTTCCCCAGCACAGGAGTATCCGCGGCCACCGCGAAAATCCCTGACTGCTCTTGCGGTTACGAAGCCGCGGGATCCGCGGCTCTCGGGTGGTCCTTGAGTCGCGACTCGAGCCGCTCCTCCTCTCGCTTGGCTTCCGCGCGTAGCCGCGTGACTTCCTGCCGAAGATGTTCGCGGTGAGACTCTTCGGTGAACGCGTGCAACGGATCGTTGCACTTGGCCTCGAGGCCATCCGCCCTCGCGCGCAGCCCTGCGATCTCGCGGCGTACGGTCTGCTCGCTCATGGAACCTCCAGTGCTCGAAGTGGCTACCACCGTGTTGGCCCGTCTTCATCGCTTACCGCAAAGGGCTTGCCCGTCGGTCGCGCGCCATCTTTGCTTCGCCCTGGCCCCGCGCTATCCTATGCCAATGGTTCTCCGTCTCCCGCATTATCGCGCCGCCACGCTCGCGGTCGCGTTTGCCGCAGCCGTCATAGCGTCGCCGCTTGGCGCCCAGGTGCGCACGCCTCCAAAGAAGCCGCCCGCAGTCGCCCTCCCGGCGCCGACGGCCCCCGCCCTGCCAGTCGCGCCCGCCATGCCGGGCGCGCTTGGCATCGTCGCCGACAGCTTGCATGGCGGCGCGCTCATCGGCGCGATGGTGATCGTCGAAGGGACGAACCGCACCGGCAAAACGGATGAAAACGGCCGCTTCCGTATCGACAGCATCCCGCCGGGCGAGCATCGCATCTCCATCACGCATGTCGTGCTCGACAGCATCTCGATCGCGCTCGGCACGCCGCCGATCGCGTTCGAGAGCGGTAAATACGCCGTGGTGTCGCTCGCGATTCCGAGCCCCGAAACTATCGCCGGACTGTACTGTCCGGCGGTCCGGCGCGTACAGGGTCCGAGCGTCGTCATCGGCCGCGTGCTCGATGCGGACACCGACAAGCCGATGGTAGGCGCCAAGCTCTCGCTGCTCTGGGAAGAGCTCGTCGTCAATAAAGTGATCGGCGTGCGCAAGGTGCCGCGCGTGCGCACCGCGACCACCGACTCGCTCGGCGTCTTCTCGATCTGCGGCGTGCCCGATGACATGAATGCGCACCTCCAAGCATCCCGCGATTCCATTCTCACCGCCGACATTCCGATCGAGATGGATCGGCGCGTGTTGGCGACGGCGATCATACGCATAGCCAGTCCTGCCGCAGCGGTGGCGGTGGTCGATTCGACCCGCGCGGACACGTCGCGCAATCGCCCGATGACGCTGCGCCGAGGATCGGCGATTCTCACCGGACGCGTGACGAACCTCGGCGGCGTTCCGATCTCCGGCGCGCGCGTCGATGTGCCGGGCACGCCCGCGGT
>JALZAE010000143.1 GCA_030948535.1 Gemmatimonadota bacterium
ACGCAGCTCGTCGCGCGCCGGCCAGGTGATCTTCTTCATCTCGCTGCGCACGTCGCCGAGGAACTCGACCGTGCGCGAGAAATACAGCGAGACCGCGGTCACTTGGTTTCCTTGTGCAGCTTGTGCGCGTCGCAACGCGGGCAATACTTCTTCCACTCGACGCGCTCGGGGTGCAGGCGCTTGTTTTTGTCGGTGAAGTAATTGCGGTTCTTACAATCGCTGCAGGCGAGAATGATGTTCTCGCGCTTCTTTCCGTTACCCATGGCACTCTTCTCGTGATTAGGGACTCGGCACTCGGCATTCGTACGAACGAGTGCCTGATGCCGAATGCCGATTGTCTACTGCTACCAGAGCTCGCGATCGGGATTGAACCGATGACCTCACCCTTACCAAGGGTGTGCTCTACCGACTGAGCTACGCGAGCGAACCGTACAGCATCATCACCTGCCGTGAAACCGAAAGCCACCGCCCGTCACGCGGTGGCGACCTTTAACCGGTCGATCCTACTCGACTTTTACCCCACCCTTCTCACCAAGCGGGAGACGGGGCTCGAACCCGCGACATCAAGCTTGGAAGGCTTGCGCTCTACCAGCTGAGCTACTCCCGCGACGGTACTTCCTTCTCGATTCCCGCGACCTGCACCCAGTGGTGGGGGAAGGATTCGAACCTTCGTAGGCATAAGCCGGCAGATTTACAGTCTGCTCCCGTTGGCCGCTTGGGTACCCCACCAAGCCCCGACACTTTCCGACCGCCTAGTGAAGTCCGCCGACCGCAGCGGTCCTCTCCAGAGCTGACGGCGAGAATCGAACTCGCAACCGCCTGATTACAAATCAGGTGCTCTGCCAATTGAGCTACGTCAGCAATGCGGCCGTTTTTGCGCGAGACTCGCAGAATAACTGACCGGGAGAGCTAGGTCAAGGCGCCGCTCCCAAACAACTTCCACGAGCGCTGCCGTCGTGGCGGTTGCCCTCGCAGCTTCAGTGCTTCGCGCTTGCCGGTGCGGTCGGCGACACCATTACCAGGTGACGAGCGGCGTCGAGCGTGAGTGGCCGCAGCTCCGGGTCGCAGTCCTTCCAAAGCGCAAGAAAGGTCGCGTATCGCGCCGCCGCCTGATCGCGATGACCAAGCCGCTCCTCGATCTGCGCCTGGCGATACGTCGCGGGCGCTAGGTAGACCAGATCGTACGGCGAGTTCTCGCCGATAGTCTGATACCAGCGAAGCGCCTCGGTCTCGCGTCCGAGCTTCCGAAGCATCTCGGCGCGCGCGAAACGTTCGTACGCCTGCGAGATAAAGCCAGATGTCCAGGCCGCCACGAACGGCGTCTGGCGAGCGCTGCTGTCGAGCTCCGCCAGCGTCTTGTCGGACAAGCCCAAGGCCTGCGCGCGCTCGGCGCGGATGGCGTGAGCGTATCCGCGCGCAAGCGCGACATCGCCGGTGGGATCGGGCAGCTTGACGAGACTCGCGGCTGCGGCGTCGGTGCCGGCAACGTCGCCCAGTCTGGCGCTGAGCATGCCGATGAGGTAGGCGCGTATGATCGGATGAATTGCCGCGTTGGGATTCGGCCACGGCATCGCGCTGCGCAACGGAGGCGCCGCATCGTCGAGGCGGCGAAGATCCTCGCGGCGCTCGGACAGCTCCGTCGCCGCAACATTGAGAAAGGGCGCCAACGACATCAGCGCGTAGGTCTCCGCCGCCAAGCGAGCCGAGTGCGCGCGAGCGATGGCCAGCTCGGCTCGCGCTTCGCGCCACTTGCCCCCCGCGAGCGCAAGATGGGCGAGCAACAAGCGGCCGAATTCCTGTTGCTCGCCCGGACGAACCGGATCGACCAGTGGCAGGGTGAGACGACGAGCGCCGTCCAGGTCTCGCGCGTATACCGACACGTACCACACGGATGTCGCCAACCAGAATCCGCGATCGGCCGACATGCGGGCGATGATGTCATCTCGCTCCCGCGCGGTGCCGAACGCGAATCGATGAAAGGCGCGTGACGGCGGAGACATATGCTCCGCGCCGACACTCGACTCGTAACTCCGCAGCAGCGAATCCGCTTCCGCAGGCTTGCCCTCGAGCGCGGCGACCTCGGCGAGATGCTGCAACGCCGGCCAGGAGTGGGGCTCGGAGGCGATTACGCGCTCCCACGCTCTGCGCGATTCGATCATCGATCGCCCGCGCTTCCAATTGTGATGAAAAAGCGTCTCGCCGAGAATGACCCACGCCTCGGGGTCGTCGTACGTGCTCGCCACCGAGCTCGACTTTTCCTCGGCGATGTCCGCCTGGCCGCGACTGTACGCGTCGAATGCCTCGACGAGCGTGCGATCTCGCGCCGCGAGACGACCGGACGTTCGCACGGCTTCCGCGGCGGCGTGTCGCTCGGTGGCAGCCTGCAACATCCACGAGGCGGTGCTTGCCAGTCCGTACCACGCGAGCGAGAACGTGCTGTCCGCTGCCACCGCTCGCTCGAACGCGGGGAGCGCCGCCACCATGTCATCGTCGCGATATGACGCGCGTCCCTCGAGATAAGACTTGAGCGCGTCGATCGACGTTGTCGTGACGGCGGCGAGCTGCATGAAGCGATCGCTCGCGCGAGCGCCCTGCGCCACGGCGAGCTGCGCCGTGAGCCTGTCCACCACGACGAAGAGATCGTCCTGCCGCCCTTCGGCGCGCACGCGGGCGATCGGGGTCGTCGCGTCGCGCACATCGTACAGCGCGGCGGTGAGCTGGAGTCGCCCCTGAATGCCGAGCGCCTCGCCGAGCACGAAGGATGCCGCCCCGAGCTGCTCGGCGACTTGCCGCGCCGCGTCCGGCGTCTGCGGCACATCACGCACGACGCTGCCGTTCGCGGCGATGACGGTGCGCGGGCTGAGCGTGCGAAGGCCGGCAACGCCGTCAAGACTCGTGCTGAGCAGCTCCACCATACCGGCGCGAAGAAATTCGAGCTCGGCTCCACCTTGCACACTGAAAGGAAAAACAGCCAGGGCGCGCGCGCGCGCCGGCGTGCGCCCTTTGCGCAACGCGGCCGCCGCCGCGATTGCGGACACGGCGAGCGCGAGCGTCACCACGGCAGACACGAGACGCAATCGCGAGCGTTTCTGCCGCGGCGCACGGATGCCCGATCGCTGGATGTGGTAGATCGATCGTGCACGGTCCGCGGCGGATCGCGACCACGGACGCCAAGGCACCGCAGTGAACTCCTCCGCGGCCGTTGCGTGAAGCGCTTCGCGGCGTGCGGTTGGAATCGCTTCGTAGGCGGCGCGGGCGAGAATCGGCGGCGTGAGCACGATGCGACTCGCGCCCGCATCGGCGGGAGACGCGAGTCCCGCGCGCAAAAGCCCGTCGATCGCGGCGGCGGCGCGCTCCGGTGAAAGCTTCGCGAGCGAGGCGACACTCGCCGAGGGGATGGGAGCGCCGAACACAGCCAGCGCGTCGAGCACGGCACGGGCATCGTCCGACAACTCGCGCGCCGCGACGGCCAAGGCGGAGCGCACACGGGCCGGCGTCGGCAGTGCGCGCCCTTCGAGCGCCGGCGATACCACCCTGCCGCCGCGCTCGTCGCGAGTGAGGAGATCGGCGGCAACGAGCGCGTCGATGAGCGACGTGACGAGGAGCGGAACACCTCCCGTGTCCGTATGCACGCGCTCCGCGAGCCGATCGCGGTCGGCGGCGACCATCGATTCCGGAGTGCCAATCAACGTCGCGACGGTCTCGCGCGTGAAGGCGCCGAGTCGTACGCGAGCAACGGACGGATGGTCTCGCAGCGAAGCGAGCTCGTGATCGGCACCGATCGCGCCCGGACGATCCGCGACGACAAAAAGGAGCGGCGCGTCTCGCATTCGGATCAGCGACGCCAGGATCGCGCGGCTCTCCGGGTCGACTCCGGCGACACTCGTGACGATCAGAAGGAGCGGTCCATCTTCGGCGATTACGGCGATTGCCTCGCGCATCGCATCCGCTACCACTGCCGGCGTAAGCTCGGCGGGGATGGCGACGCGGGGGAATCGCTCGCGGACACCGGGAAGCAGCGCGGCCAGCACTCCAAGAGAGGTCGGGTCGATGCCGCCGAGCGCGGGAACGTCGCGCAGCGCCGCGAAGAGGGCGCGCACGGTGGCATAGGGCACGACACTCTCGCCGGTCGAGGCGAGCAGTGCGTCGCGCGCATCAACCGTCAGGACGACCGCGCTAGAGCTCGCGTTCCCCACCCAGCGCGCCAACTCGGCGCACAGTCTGGCCACGCCCATCCCGGCGTCACCCTCGACGAGCGCGATGGAGGTTTTGCCACGCAGTGCGGCGATCCAAGCGGCGCTGAGGATCGCGAATTCGGCGTCGCGGCCAACGAAAACGTCTTCGACGGCGGGCGATGTCCGCGGCGCCTCGACGATCAAACCGTCAAACGACTCGCCGAGCGCGAGAAAGCTCGATGAGGGCTCGAGATCCAGCTCGTCACGCACGCGAGCACTGAAGGTCGCGTGGAGCGCCATGGCCTCGACGGCATGCCCGTCCATCTTGAGCGCGGCGATCAGGCGCGCGGCAGCACGCTCGTCGAACGGCGCGCTCTCGCTCCAGCGCCGCGCAAGGTCAGCCGCGTCGTGCCATGCGCCGCGGCCCTCCGCGTCGCTGAGCATCCGCTCGTACAGGACGGCGAGACGCCGACGAAGCCCGGCGCGCTCGCCGTCGATCCACACCGTCAGGGCGTGCTCGCCGCGGTCGTCGGCGCCGGCGAGAAACTCACCGGCCCAATGGGCGAGCGCGCCCGCATTGTCGCCCTCATCGACGCGTCGCTCGAAGGAGGCGACGTCGAGCTGAACCGCCCTCGGGTCGAGGCGAACCGTATCCTGGCCGACCTCGAGGGCGTCGCCGAGCACCCGCTTCAGCTCCAGCAGCGCCTGACGAAGCGATTGACGGGCTTTTGCGTCGGTTCGCTCACCCCAGAGCAGCGCCGCGAGCTCCGTTCGGGCAATCGACCGAGGCGTATGCCGCGCGAGATAGACGAGGAGCACGAGCGGCTTACCGCGTCGCGAGACCACGTCTCCATTCTCACGTTCCAGTCGAACGTCGCCGAGCGTACGGAGGAGCAACAAAAGCGGGTCGTGGCCGCCGGCCGGGGATGCCTCGTCGCGCGCATCCGGTTGTGCGCCCGGCGATTGACGGCGTCGTTGACGGCCGTCTGCGCGTGCGTTGCTAACATGCCCCCCAGTAGAAGGAGCCGCCAGAGGAACCGCGTCGCCACGCCGCGCGATGACCTCCTCGCCAGCCGCTGAACCGCCACCGGAGCAACACCATGTCCCATCCATCAGTCCCGAAACACAGAGACGCCCTAACTCCCCGCGGCGCCAGAAGCACCGTCCGTCTCCTGGCGTTGGCAGCAGTTGGCACGCTGGTGCTAGGCATGGCCCGACCGGCCGAGGCTCAGTTCGGAGCGCTCAGGAAGCTCAAGAACAAAGTCACCGGGGCGCCCGACTCCGCGGCGATAGCGGATAGCATCAGGAAGGACAGCATTCGAGTCGCGACCGGCGCGCCGGCGGTACTGCCCGACACGAACAAGGGCGGTCAGTCCATGTTCCAGCGGGCGAAGAATGCGGCGTCGAAAGCGTCGGACAAGTTCGAGGAAAAGACCGGCATTTCCGCCAAGGACGCCGCGCTGGCGGCGTCGGGCGCCGGGGTCGCCAACCTCGTCGCGAAGAAAGCCGGCGTAGCAGACATCGCCGCCAACGCCATGAGCGGATATGGCAAGTCGCTGTTGCCTCAGGGCAATGCAGTGATTCCAAAACCCGGCGTGGACATGAGCAAGCTCATGCCCGGTATGCCGACGACTCCTGGTGTGACTCCCGCGATGCCCGCGATGCCGTCAATGGCCGCCATGCAAGGACTCTCGCAGGCGGGCACGGGTGCCGCGCTCAACGCCGAGTCGGCGGCGATGGTCGAGTTTCAGCAAGAGCTGATGGACGTGGCGATGAAGGCGAGCACCGGCGACGCCGCGGCGCGCGCGCGACTCGATGCGTGGCAAGCGCTCGTGGTGAAGTACGAGCCCGAGATGCTTCGGCTGAGCACGGGCACCGCCGTGACGCAAGCCGACACGCCGCGCAAGCTGATGGACCTCCAGCTGGCAATGATGAACGAGTGGAGAGGTAAGCGCGCGCCGAAGAAGATCGTGAAGCCGTAGGATCGGAGTGGGGCGGGGTGTTCCTCGCCACGAGGACGCCCCGCCGCTTTATCGCAGTCGCTTCCACTCCGTGCCGCCGGACGTGTCCTTGATCTCGATGCCGGCGGCCAGCAGCTCGTCGCGAATCCGGTCGGCCTCCATGAAATTGCGCGCGGCGCGCGCGGCGCGACGGGCATCCAGCCGTTGCTCGACCGAGGCGCGTAGCTCAGCGTCGTCGACGGCGCTGGCGGGCACGACATCCAGCACACCGTTGATCTTGCCGAAGACCTCGCGCGCGCGCGCAATCGCGGCGGCGTCGGTGCCACCCTTGTCCAGCTCGGCGTTCGCGCGGCGGATGAACGTGAACAGCGCGCCCAGCGCATTCGGTGCATTCAGATCGTCAAAGAGCGCCTCGGTCGCTTCTTTTTCGGCCGCGTCGGCGGCTGCGACGAGGGCGCCATTTCCACCGCTCGCCTTGGCGAGACGTTCGGCGAACTCGCCGACGCGCTGCGCGGCGATCACCGACGCTTCGAGCCCATCCTCGGTGAGGTTGAGCTGCTTGCGGTAGTGCGTCGAGAAGACGAAATGACGTACGGCAGCCGGCGAGATCTTCGCCTCTTGGAGGCCCGCGATGTTCATGACGTTGCCGACGCGCTTCGCCATCTTCGCGCCGTCGGTCAGGAGAAATTCACCGTGGCACCACAAGCGCGCGAACGGTTTTCCGGTCGCACCTTCGCTCTGGGCGATCTCGTCCTCGTGATGTGGGAAGATGAGATCGACGCCGCCGCAATGGATGTCGAGGGTTTCGCCGAGGATGTCCATCGCCATCGCCGAGCACTCGAGATGCCATCCAGGGCGGCCGCGACCCCACGGTGAGTCCCACGCAGCCCTCGCGGTCTCGTCTTCGGGCTTCGCTGCTTTCCATAACGCGAAATCGCGGACGTCCTCTTTGTTGTAGTCGTCCGCGGCAACGCGCGCACCAGCGCGAATCTCTCTGGTGTCGAGCCGCGACAACTTTCCATAGCCGGGAAAACGCGCGATGGCGAAGTAGATCGAGCCGTCTTCCGCTTGATACGCAACCTCGCGTGCCATGAGCGTGCGGACGAGCTCGACCATCTGAGGGATGTAGTCCGTGGCCTTCGGATAGTGCTCGGCCGCCTCGATGCGGAGCCAGGCGCGATCGCCCTGAAATTGCTCGACGACCGGCTCGGTGACCTGCGTGATGGTTTTTCCGAGCTGCGCCGCGCGCACGATGATCTTGTCGTCGACGTCCGTCAGATTCATCACCTGCACGGGAGTCCAGCCGCGCAGCCGAATCACGCGACGCAACAGGTCCTCGAACAAGAACGTTCGGAAGTTGCCGAGGTGCGCCGGGTTGTACACGGTGGGGCCGCACGTGTACATGCGCACGGTGTGCCCATCCGCCGGCGCGAAGTCTTCGATGCTCCGCGTGAGCGTGTTGTAGAGGCGCATCGCGAAAAGGTATCCGCGGGCGGTGCGCTGTGCGAGGTGCGCGCAAGCGACGCACTAGCGGCGCGCGCGCTCGAGCTCGGCCACGCGAGCCGGCGCGCGATGATGCGCCCCACGTTCGGCCGCGGTGTCGCCTTCGAGCACGCCGCCCGCGAGCGTCACGCTGCGCGTGAAGAACGCGGAATCACGCCCCTGCGCGCGTGCAATCACCGCTGCCAAACCGCGCTCGAGCAGCGAAGCAAAGAATGCGGTGGGAAGCACCGCCGGCGGTGCGTCGTCGACGAGCAGGAGCCGAGCGCCGAGCAGTAAGCATTCGGCGATGGCAATGCGGCACCGTTCGGTGGCGCCTAACGAGTCGACGCGCGTGCCGAGGATGGCATGCAAGCTCAGCGCATCGAGCAGCTCGGCCATGGAGGCGAGAGAGGGGGGGTGCGGCGTCGCATCGTGGAGCATGGCGTGAAAGAGCAGTGATTCGCGCACGGTGACGCAGGCGTGGAGTCCGCGCCGAGCCGACGCGAAGAGCGCGGGAGCCCCGCGGCCGGCGATGGCAGGGCGTCCATGCCAGCTCACCGTTCCCGAATCGGGGCGAAGCAGGCCGGCGGCACAGAGTAGAAGGGTCGACTTGCCAGCGCCCGGCGCACCGCGCAGAGCGATCGCCTCGCCCGCTCGCACGACGAGTGATACGCTGCGCAACGCGATCGCGCGCGCGGAGCAGCCGGGATTCCGGCGTCGTAGCTCTTGGCGACCGAGTCAATGGAAAGGAGGGGCGGGGTCATGGCGAGCAAGGTGGTGCGCGTCCGACCACTCTCTCTCATCCATCGAATGCGATGCTCAGTGTTCCGTTGCGACGCGCGCGCGGTGAAAGCTCTCCACGGCGTCCGAGATCGGCGCGGGATCGTAGCGGACGGGGTCGGTCGTCGGCAGGCCAGTCTCCTTGGCGATGCGCGCAATGGCTGCCTTCGCGGCGCGGTCGGAGAAATCGTACGTGTTGAGCGACACGGCAATCGTCGTGGCGGGTCGCAGATACTTCACGATCATCTCGTGCAGCGCGATGAACTCATCGAGCGGCGGAATCTTCACCCACGGGTTGTTGCCGATGTGCTCGCGCGACGGCTGGTGGCACATAATGAAGGCGTGCGGCAGCGAGCCGTGGATCAGTCCCATCGTGACGCCGGAGTACCCGGGATGGATGACTGACCCCTGCCCTTCCACGAGGACGATATCGGCGCGCTTGGCCGCGTCGAGCACGAGCCGCTCGGCGGCGCCCGCGATGAAGTCGGCGATGACCGCATCGACGCCGATGCCGGAGCCCTCGATGAGGATGCCGGTCTGGCCAGTCCCCGCGAAGGCGACGCGATGACCGCGCCCGACGAGATCGGCGCGCAACTGCAACGCGCCGGTCATCTTGCCAATGTTGCAGTCGGTGCCGACGGTGAGGATGACGGTGGCGTCTACGTTCCGCACGCGTCCCATGGCGACCGGAAGATCTCGCGGCGGTCGGCGCAGGTCGTGGATCTCCACGCCGTTGTTTCGGGCCAGCTCCGACAGCTCGACGTCGTCCGAGATGAAGGTGTGCAGGCCGCTCCAGATCTCGAGCTTGTGCTCGATCGCCGAGCGTATGGTGACGCGCCACTCTTCCGGAAGCTTGCCGCCTTGCGGCGCGATCCCGATGAGCAGCGCCGTCGGCTTGCGCGCCAGCGCTTCGTCCATGCCGGCGAGGATGGGAATGTCGCCGCCGAACCCAAGCACGTCCTGCACCGTCTTGCCGGCGCGGCGCGAGTCGAGCACCGCGACCACGCGCTCGGGCGTGAAGCGAATGCAGGAGTTGGCGGTCTTCGATGTGAGAGGGCCGAATTGTCCTTCGGCGAGGATGGCGAAGCGGAGATCGCGAGGCATGGTGGATGAAGCGGTGAAAACGACTCGTTAGGCGACGCGCTGGCGCTCGGCTGCTTCAGACAGGACGAGTACGTCGGGCGGAGTAGCCTCGGGTACGAGGAAATTGCCGTCCGGCACAGGCACGCGGACGCTAAACGCGTGATCGCGCACGGTCTTTCGGAACCCGCCGCCCTCGTAGATGCGCGTGATCAAGATGCGGCGCGTGACGACCAGCACCACCGCCAGCAGCGGGAGCGCGACGACGAGGCCGAGCGGCCCCAGTATCTTGCCGATGATGAGCACGCCCATGATCGACACGACGGGCGGCACGTGCACCTGGCGCTGCATCACCTTCGGCGTGACGAAATTTCCCTCGAGCAAGTGCACGCCGACGCCGAGCAGGACGACGAAGAGGGCGCGGTCCGGCCCGTTCTCGCCGCCGAGCACGAACATGGCCGGGATGAGCGTCGAGAAGAGCGTTCCGAAGAAGGGAACGATCGAGACGATACCGGTGAAGACGCCGAAGGTCAGCCAGTACGGAACGCCGAGCAACAAGAGCCCGATCGCGGTGACGGTGCCCAGAAAGAGCATCGACACCAACTGCCCGACGATGTACGCCCGGAGGGTGCGGGCGAGATCGGTGAGAACATTGCGCACCAGATCGCGGTGGAGCGGTGGGAAGTACGCGATCAGCAGCTCGCGATAGAGTCCCGGCTGGAGCGACAGATAGATCGCCATGATCAGCACCGAGAAGACGCTGATCAGCACGCCCATCAGTGACAGCACTTTCGGAAGGAGATTGCTGACGTAACCAGAGACCTGATCGTAGAGCCCGACCAGGACGCGGTTCTGTCCCTGCTGCTCCCAGACCTGCTTGAGCGCGGGGATGCGAGTGACGGTTCGCTCGATGCCCGCCTGCCACGTCGCGATGTAGTTCGGCAGCACCTTGAGCAGCTGCTGGGTCTGCGCGATGACCGGCGGGACGATGAGGTAGACGATTCCGGCCAGCACGGCCAGCGTCCCGATGAGCGCGATGGCGAACGCCGCGCCCCTCGGCATCTTCGTCCACTTGATCAGCTGGTCGGTGACCGCGCCGAGGTACAGCGAGATCAGGATCGAGATGAACAGTAGAAGGAACAGCTCCGCCGTCTCGGCGAACAGACGGAGCAACAGGACCGTGATGACGACCGCGGCGAGCGCAGGCGCGAAGCGGAAGCGCCCCGCCGTGAAGGGCCTCATTTCGGCTTCTGCTCCTCCTCGATCTCCGCGTGAACTGTCTCGGCCTCCTTGTTCGCGCCGGCGCCGAGCTGTTTGCTGCCCGACGGCGACGCCGCCCCGAGCATGCCCATCTTCTGCTTCAGCGCCAGAAGCTGCATGTCGGCGTTGTTGATCGTGGCCGAGGCCTCGAGGCGCTTGAACTCGCCCTGCAGGCGGTCACCCGTGACCTCTTCCTCGATCTCGACGGTGGCGAGCATGCGACGTTCATTGTCCTCGATCTTTGCTTCCATGCGGGAGAACGCCTCGAAGGCGGACTTCTCGCCCATGGACGACATCGTCTCCTGAATGCGCTTCTGCGCTTCGGCACGCTTGGAGCGAGCGAGGAGCAGATTCTTCTTGCGCTTGGCCTCCTCGATCTTGTCGTTGAGGTCGCGCAGCGAATTCTTGAGCTTCTCGGTCTCCGCCTGATGTTGCTGCCAGGTGGCGTCCAGCTGCTGGGCGTGGGTCATGTGCTCGTTGTGCCGAACGAGCGCCTGCTTGGCGAGATCGTCGCGCCCTTCGCCGACGGCGAGCATGGCGCGCTGCTCCCAATCCTTCACCTGCTTGTATTCGGCGTCGACCTGGTCCTTGAGCCGCTTCTCATCGGCGATCGCGGCCGCGACCTGCTGCTTGGCCCGCGCGAGCTGCGAGCGCATGTCGACGATGATCTGATTCAACATCTTCTCGGGATTTTCCGCCGAGGAGATCATGTCGTTGAGGTTCGACCGGATCAGGGTCGACAGACGGTCAAAGATCCCCATGGTCACTTGCCCTCGCGGAACGGCGCCAGCTCGCGGAGATGCGAGGCGAGCGCCAGCGTCATCGATTCGTAGCTGGCGAGAAATTCCTCGTAATCGAGATGCGAGAGCTCCATCGCCTCGGTGAGGACGATGTCGTTCCCCTCGATGCCATACGCGCCATGGAGGAGCTCGCTGGCGTTCAGCTCGAGCAACCGGCGATAGAGCTCGACGTGATCGGTGTTGGCGTTGGGAAGATCCATCACCTTGAGCCGAAGCAGCACCACGGGCGGCGCGTAGTTCACCACCACATCGGCGTCGCGTTGTCCGCTCGGGTGAACGATCCAGAGGCCGTCCTCGAGCTCGGCATAGGTGGCGCCGTCGGAGGCGAGCCGAGTCAGGAAGCGTTCGATGTCGTCTTTGCCGACCATGAGAACACCAGGGTATCGGGTGTCGGGTGTGGGGTGTCGGGGACCACAGACACCTCAACGTGTTGAGCGCACTACGAGCCGCGCCGGCGGGACGTTTCCGGCCCGCGAAGAAGATAGCGCCGGAGTAGAGGCCAGGACAGACGCGCCCACGGTAACATTGCCGCGTTCCGGGAGGTCTAACGGTGGTGCAAGGGCAAATCGTGGCGAACGCGAAAGCGGAGAGCGCTCTTCTCATCGCCGGACGCGACGGGCGTCCGCGTGGGCGCGTGGCATCCGCATCTGATGCTCGTGATGCCGTACGCGACGCAACAACAGTTCGGCCTCGCGTCGCCATCGAAAGTGGATGTCATCTCGCTCGATCACGAGGGAACGCCGTCGGCGGAGCTGATCGTGAAGGTGCCAGCGTGGGCCGACAAACCGGCGGCGGGCGCGCACCCGTAGATCGGCACCCGGCGCTGCGCCCCGTCACTGCCGCCCGCTAGGTCGCTCGTTTGATCTGCACCAAGCGCTCGCGCGCGAGACGACGTCCCGTTGGCGTAGCCGCGAGCCCGCCGCCGGCCGTCTCGCGATAGCGGACATCCATGCTCCGGCCGATCTCCCCCATGGTGTCGATAACTTCGTCGGCGGGGATGGCGAACTCGATGCCGGCGAGCGCCATCTCGACGGCGGCGAGAGCGATGGCCGCGCCCGTCGCGTTGCGAAAGACGCATGGCAGCTCGACGAGACCGCCGAGGGGATCGCAGACGAGTCCGAGCGTACCCTGCTGCGCGAGCGCGACGGCGTGTCCGACCTGCGACGGCGATCCGCCGAGCATTTCCGTCGCGGCACCGGCAGCCATGCCAGCCGCGGCGCCGGTCTCCGCCTGACATCCGCCTTCGGCCCCCGATAGCGACGCGCGCTCAGCGACCACCGCGCCAATGAGACCCGCGGTGGCGAGGGCGTCGATGATCGCATCATCGCCGAGGTGATGGGCATCGGCGATGCCGGTGAGCACGGCGGGAAGCACGCCCGCCCCTCCAGCCGTCGGCGCGGCGACGATGACGCCCATCGCGGCATTCACCTCTTGCACGGCGAGCGCGCGACTGAGCACGTCGCGGAAGACGACGCCGGCCACCGCATCGACGGGCGAGAGACGCAGCTTCGCCGCGTCGCCCCCAACCAGGCCGGAGGCGGAGTGCAGATCGCCGACTAACCCGCTCGACACCGCGCGACGCATGATCGCCAGCGCGCGGCCGAGCGTGTGGCGGATGTCGGCAACGGTGCGGCCTTGATCGAGTGATTCAGTGGCCAAGGCGACGACCGACAACTTTGTGT
>JALZAE010000232.1 GCA_030948535.1 Gemmatimonadota bacterium
GATCACACGCGCCTCACGTATGCCGAGCTCTTTCCCGATGAGCGGCAAACGTCCGCAGTGGCCTTTCTCACGCGCGCCGCGCAGTGGTTCCGCGCCCAGGGGATCGCCCGGATCGACCGCGTGAGGACCGATAACGGTCCGGCCTACCGGAGCGACGCCTTTGGCGGCGCGATGGCCACGCTCGGCGCGCGGCATCTCCGCACGCGGCCCTACACGCCGCGCACGAACGGGAAAGTGGAGCGCATGATCCAGACGCTGCTGCGCGAGTGGGCCTATGTGCAGCCCTACCGTGACTCCCTGCGTCGCTCGCTGGCGCTTCGACCTTATCTCGCGTACTACAACAGCCAGCGCCCGCACACGGCGCTGGGGTATCACACACCCCAGCACCGGCTCAACTCAGTGAACAACGTCCTTTCAACAACACCTAGCAGGTTGATGAAAAAGGCGTGATTGAGGATGGCGCTGCGGATGCGCGATGGCTATTGTGGCGCGTCCTCATCTCAAGGGGTCTGCGATGCGTGGAGCCGATCACCAGCAGCCTGCAATGTTTAGCGTCGTGGCGCTCGAGGACCGCGTGCCCGCGGATCACCCGCTCCGGCCGTTGCGGACGATGGTCGACCGCGCGCTCGTGGCGCTGTCGCCGGTCTTCGATACCCTCTACGCCGAGGGAGGCCGGCCGTCGATCCCGCCCGAGCATCTCCTCCGCGCGCTCTTGCTCCAAGTGCTCTACTCCGTGCGGAGTGAACGCCAGCTCGTGGAGCAGCTCGACTACAATCTCTTGTTCCGCTGGTTCGTCGGACTGGGCGTCGACGAGCCGATCTGGGTGCCGACGGTCTTCACCAAGAACCGCGATCGACTCCTGGCGGGTGACATTGCGCAGCGATTTTTCGACGCCGTCCTCAGTGAGGCACAGGCGGCCGAGCTGCTCTCGACGGAGCACTTCACCGTCGACGGCACCCTGATCCAAGCCTGGGCCGGTCAGAAGAGCTTGCAACGCGATCCAGCGAAGGCGACGGCCTCGGACGATGACGACGACGACCGGGGTCTCTCCGCGTCGCTACCACATGTGCCGAAGCATCGGCGGAAGTTTCTCGCCGCCGATGATCCGCGCCGCACGCCCGCCCCGCCACTTCCCGAGGAGCCTGCCGGTACGCGGAATCCTACCGTCGACTTTCACGGCGAGCGGCGCGCGAACGCGACGCATACCTCGACGACCGATCCCGAGGCCCGGCTCGCGCGCAAGTCGAAGGCACGTCCAAGGGTCAGCCGGCCACGCTCGCCTATCACGCGCATCTGCTGACGGAGAATCGCTCGGGGCTCGCCGTGGTGGCGTATGTGACCGAAGCGACGGGCACCTGTGAACGCGACGCGGCCCCCGCGATGGCGGCCCACGTGCGCTATCGCCAGGCGCGGATTACCGTGGGCGCCGACAAAGGCTACGACACCGCGCAGTGCGTCACGGAGCTGCGCCACGAAGGCGCGACGCCGCACGTGGCGCAGCATGCGACCGCACGGGATCCATCGGCGATCGATGCGCGGACCACGCGCCACGCCGGCTACGCCATGAGCCAACGGAAGCGCAAGCGCATCGAGGAGATCTTCGGCTGGCTCAAGACCATTGGGCTGATGCGCCAGACGCGGCATCGCGGGCAACGGCGCGTCGAGTGGATGTTTACCTTCGCGACCGCCGTGTACAATCTGATTCGCATCCGCAATCTCACGATGGTCGCTCCGTGAGCCGGCCCGCGTGCGCAGTCCACTCCACATCCGCCAGACGCTGACCCCGACACCAGGCACGCTTCAGAACTCCGCCGCACGATTTCAACGAATCAGTTCAAATTCTGCAGCCTGCTAAGGCGGTGCGCTGATCACAAAGGCCGGTACCTCGCGCGTTGCCAGATTCGCGCGAGCGTGAACCGCAGAAGTTTGTAGTAGAACAGCACTTCGACAAACAGCAAGCTCGTCGTGCCGAATACTAGCACAAAGGTGAACGCCATCGTGATGTAGCGCATGACGACCCATCCAATTCCTCTGCGGCCATCCGTTAGAAAATGTGCCGCCCTTCTCGCCGATTCTGCGCCAAGCCCAATCAACGCGAGCGATACCAGAATTAGGC
>JALZAE010000154.1 GCA_030948535.1 Gemmatimonadota bacterium
CGCGGCAGGTACGGGCGACTCCGCGGTGGTGGCGGTTGCCGTCGGGCTGCCCCGACGGCGACGAGGCGCCGGCGCCGGCTTCTCCTGGCGCGCGCGCTTCTCGCGCTCCCAGCGTGCGCGCAGACGCGACACCTGATCGTCGGTGAGCGCACTGAGATGCGTGCGAACAGGCACGTCCATCGACCGGAGCATATTCATCAGCTCGTCGCTGGAGATGCCGAATTCCCCTGCCAGATCATGCACCCGAAGCTTGACCAAAAATCCTCCTACCGAGCTCGCTCAGAGCCCGACTCCGCCAAGGCGCGAATGCCTCGCGCCAAGTTGCGATCGACGATCCCGACCGCCGCCGTCGCTTCCCGACCCACCGCCGCGCCCAACTGCATGGCCGATGGTCCTTCGATGATCAACACCCGCTTTGCCTTCAACAGCGGCACGACTTTGCCGAGGCTGTTTCGCGATGCGTCAGGCGCCACGATCGCCAGCACCAACTCTCCCTTCTTCGCCGCATCACGCACCCGCTCGACTCCGACCACCGCACCGCGTCCGCGCGCGCCCAATCCGACCAATCCGAGCACTTTACGAACGACATCGGCGTCCATTACGTGCCCGCTGCTCCCGGCGCGCCCTCGGTGGATTCATCGGCCGAACCCTCTTCGGTCAATTCATCCAACATGGCCATGATGCGGTCGGCTTCCTCCGGGGCAATGCCGGGCAATCGGAGAAAATCTTCCCGCTCCTTATCGATAATATCATTCAGCGTCTTATAGCCAGCATCCTCGAGCACGGCGACCGTGGCCGGGCCGAGACCCTCGATGTCCGCCAGCCGCACAACGGCCGCTTCGTTGGCCGCCGCGCGCTCTTCCGGCAGCGGAGCGAACAGCGGCGTCTCGCCACCGCGCTCCAACCATTCGCGGCTCGAGTACAGATCAATCTTCCATCCCGTCAGCTCGGACGCCAACCGCACGTTTTGTCCGTTCCGGCCGATGGCGAGCGACAGCTGATCCTCGTCGACGACGGCCTGCACCGTGCGCGCGACCGGATCGCTGAACACCCGCGCGACCTTCGCCGGCGCCAGCGCCAACTTCGCGAAGCGCTCCGGATCGCTCGACCACGGCACGATGTCGATGCGCTCGCCGCCGAGCTCGTTCACCACCGCCTGCACGCGCGAGCCCTTGAGGCCGACGCACGCGCCGACCGGATCGATCGAGTCATCGCGCGAGAAGACGGCGATCTTGGTGCGACTACCGACCTCGCGGGCCGCCGCGCGAATCTCGACGATGCCCTGCTGAATCTCGGGGACCTCGAGCTTGAACAGTGCCTTCACGAACAGACCATCGGCGCGGCTGAGGATCAGACGCGGCCCCTTCGGCGTCTCCTCCACTCGCTTGAGCACCGCGCGAATCGGCTCACCCTGATGGAAGTGCTCGCGATGGTTCTGCTCGCGGTACGGCATGATCGCCTCCGCCTCGCGGAACTTGTTGAGCATGACCACCAGCTTGCCGCGCTCGATCTGCTGAATCTCCCCCGAGAGCAGATCGCCGACCCGGCTGGAGAACTCATCGCGAATGCGCGACCGCTCACGCTCACGAACGCGCTGGATGATTCGCTGCTTCGCCGCCTGCGCCGCGGTTCGCCCAAACTCGGCAAAGTCGACCGGCTCTTCCATGACGTCGCCGAGCTCGAAGCTCTCGTCGTAGAATTTGGCGTCCTCGAGGGAGATCTCGCGGCTGGGATCGGCGACCGCTTCCACCACCGTGCGCAGCCGCACGATGCGAATGTCGCCCTTTCCCTCATCGATGTTGACCTCGGCCTGCACCGTGGGGCCGTACTTCTTCGCCAGCGCGGCGAAGATGCCGTCCTCCAACAGGCCGTGGAGCTCCGTCCGATCCAACTGCTTCGTGTTGGTGATCTCTCGGATCGCGCTCAGAATGTCGGCGGAGCTGACCATCGGAAACTCCTTGTCGGTTTCGGCGATCGACCGACAGCGCGCCCGCCGTCAGTCGCTAGTCATCGATCACTACCACTTGAAAGCGAGTCTGGCCTCGCGAACCGCGCTCAGCGGAACGCGCTGCTCCTCGCCCTTGGGGTTCAACACCACGATCGATTCCGCGCCATCGTCCCCCTCCACTGCCACGATTTCCACTTCTTCTCGGCCGTGCAACGCTTCGCTCAGCACCGTGGCCCGCCTACCGACGAAGCGGCGCCAATCGGCCGCGGTCTTCAGCGGTCGGTCGGCGCCAGGAGACGACACCTCGAGCGTATAGCGCTCGCCGATCACCTGCTCGCCATCGAGCCGCGCCTCAATGGCGCGCGACGCG
>JALZAE010000159.1 GCA_030948535.1 Gemmatimonadota bacterium
CACATCATCCACCAGCGGATGGACGAGATATTCAACCTCGTTCAGTCCGAAATCAGCACGGCGGGGTATGCAGGGCGGCTGAGCGCGGGGATCGTCCTCACTGGAGGCGCCGCGGCGATTCAGGGCGCGGCCGAGCTGGCGAGCGATGTGTTTGGAACGGGAGTTCGGGTGGGCTCGCCTGCCGACAACGTTGGGGGGCTCAGCGACTCGGTCGAAGCTCCGCGGTTTTCGACAGCGGTTGGACTGGCGCTGTATGGGGCGCACCGTCTGGCGCTCGGCGCGAGCTCGGGGAGTGGAAGGCGGCGGGGAGTGAACACGCCGGGGATGGACAAGCTGGCCGATCGGGTCAAAACCTGGCTGCAGGACTTCTTCTAATCAGCCGGTCAGGGATGATGCGGACACGAACCGCAATCGCTACTGTATAATCTGAAGCAAGCTCATATATTCTCGCAGCAAAATTCTCCAGTGCTTTCGGGCATCCGGTAGAATCCCTCCGCAGCACCGCACGTCCCGCCCAGCCGGTCCCGTACCTCTCTCGGAGCAGCATCTCCAATGATCTTCGAGTTCGAAGAGAACACCTCGCAGAGTGCCCGCATGAAGGTCGTGGGCATCGGCGGAGGTGGCGGCAACGCCGTCAACCGGATGATCGAAGAGCACCTCAACGGGGTGGAGTTCGTCTCGGTCAACACCGACGCGCAGGCGCTGCTCAACTCGAAGTCGGACATCAAGATCCAGATCGGGAAGAAGCTCACCCGGGGACTCGGCGCCGGCGCGCGTCCGGAGATCGGCCGGCAGGCAATCGAGGAGAGCCGCGACGAGGTGATGCGCATCCTGCAGCACACCGATCTCGTCTTCGTCACCTGCGGCATGGGCGGCGGCACAGGCACCGGCGCCGCGCCGATCGTCTGCGAGATGGCGCGTGAAGCGGGCTCGCTCACCGTGGGCATCGTCACCAAGCCGTTCCTGTTCGAGGGACGGAAGCGGATGCGCCAGGCGGAGATGGGCATTGCCGAGATGCGGAAGCACGTCGACACAATGATCGTCGTGCCGAACGAGCGTCTGCTGGCGGTGGTGGGCAAGGGCATTCCGTTCCAGGACGCGCTCAAGAAGGCCGACGAAGTGCTGCTGCACGCCTGCGCCGGCATCTCGAACCTGATCAGCGTCACTGGTCTGGTGAACGTCGACTTCGCCGACGTGCGCACGGTGATGCAGAACGGCGGATCGGCGCTGATGGGCACGGGCATCGGCCGCGGCGAGAATCGCGCGATGGAAGCGGCGCAGCAGGCGATCTCGTCGCCTCTGCTCGACAACGTGTCGGTGTCGGGCGCGACCGGCGTGCTCGTCAACATCACCGGCGGCACCGATCTCACGCTCGGTGAAGTGCATCAGATCAACGAGATCGTTCACGACGCCGTCGGCGACGACGCCGAGATCATCTTCGGCGCGGTGAACGAGCCGGCGATGCAGGGCGAGATTCGCGTGACGGTGATCGCGACAGGCTTCGATCGCGGTGTGTCGACCGCCCAGTCGAGCTCGACCGATTCAAGCATCAGTAAGTTCGGCTCGGCCACCACGCCGGTGATTCCATTCCCGGGCCAGCGCCCAGCGCGGGTGCAGAACACGCCGCCGCGTCAGACGACCACGCCGGCCGAGCAGCCGTCGCGCCGCGAGACGCGGCCGAGCGGCAACCAGGATAAGCGTCCGGATGATCTCAGCGACATGGAGATTCCGACGTTCATTCGGAGACAGATGGATTGATCCGTCTGCCTGCCCGACTCACGGTGCCGGCGCGCGCCGCTACGCTGGTCGCCGCCGTCGCTCTCGCAGGCGCCGTTCTCACGCTTGGACGCTGGTCCGTTCCGCTTCGCAGTAAGAATCTTCCCGCACTCGCCATCGCCGCGGCTCCCGACTCGACGATCTGGACCGAGCGCGTCGACACGCTGCATCGCGGTGAGACGCTCAACACCGTGCTCGCGCGCGTCGGCCTGACGAGCGAGGCGATGGCCGCCCTTCTCAAGGCGTCGCCGATCGATGCGCGCCGCGTCCCCGCTGAGATGCCAGTGACCGTGCGCAGCAGCAAGCTGGACGGTGCGCCGAGTGAGGTGATTTTCCATTTGGCGATCGACCGGCTCGTGCATCTGCGTTTCGGTCCCGGCGGTTGGACTGGCGACGAGCGCCGTCTGCCCTGGACCACCGACACCGTCGTCGCGAGCGGAACGATTCAGTCGACGCTGTACGAGGCGCTCGACAAGGGTGCGGCGGGTGCGCTGCCCAGGGGTGCGCGGGCCGAGCTCGCATGGGCGCTCGCGGACGTGTATGAGTATCGCGTCGACATGAGTCGCGAGCTGCAGCCCGGCGATTCGCTCCGGGTGCTCTTCACTCGGCTGCACGGTCCCGAGGGCGCGGTGAAGGTGGGCGAAATTCTTGCCGCGCGCTTCGAGCTGTCCGGCGCACGGGTGGAAGCGATCAAGTTCGACGAGGGCGGTCCGACAGCCTTCTTCGATCAGAGCGGCAAGTCGATGCGCGGCGGATTCCTCCGGGCGCCGCTGGAGTTTCGGCGCATCTCGAGCGTTTTCGGCTTACGGAAGCATCCGATCCTCGGCATCTGGCGCGCGCACACCGGCACCGACTACGCGGCGAATGCGGGGACGCCGGTGCGCAGCATCGGTGACGGCACCGTGATCTTCGCGGGTCGTAAGGGCGGATATGGAAACGCGCTCGAGATTCGTCACCGCAACGGCTACGTGAGCCGCTACGGCCATCTGCGCGCATATGCGAAGGGAACGAAGGTAGGCAGGCACGTCGGCATTGGAGAGACGGTCGCCTTCGTCGGCATGACTGGTCTCGCGACGGCGCCGCATCTGCACTTCGAGATCCTGGTGAATGGCGTGCAACGCGATCCGCGGCGTGCGCTCAGCCGCCAGGACGGCGCGCCGGTGTCGGAGAGTGCGCGAGCCGCGTTCGATGCGCGCCGCTCTTCACTGTTGGCCGCGCTCGATCTTCCGGGTGGCGCGGAAAAGCAGATCGCGCTCAGGTAGCCACGGTCGACTCCACCGCGCCGCAGATTGCGCGGGCTCCGTGGGAATCTCTGCAATCTGCGCAATCTGTGGTTTCATTTACCCGTGTGGCGAACTCTCTTGCACAATCATTTCCTCGCCGCATTTCACGTGGCGGGCGTGCCAGAGTAGTTTCCCCGGATGACCGTGTGGCTCCTGGCCGTGCTCGTCGGCGCGTTGGTCGCCGGGCTCATGTATTTCTTGCGCGAAACGGGATCGCCGGCGCAGCTCGCGCCGGCGATCGCGTTTCGGGCCGTCGCCTTGTCCGTGATCGCGGCGCTGCTGCTCGACGCAGCCGCGGGCAATCCACGCGTTCCGGCCGCGGTGGTCGCGCTGGATGCGTCCGCGAGTTGGCTGCGCGGGGGCGATTCGAGCGCGTGGCGCCGGGCGCGCGATCGCGCGCGCTCACTCGCCCCTGACTCGCTGTTGCTGTTCGGAGATTCCATTCGCGTCGGCGCGCCCCCGGCGATGCCCGGCGATGTCGCGAGCCGCATGCAGGCGCTGGCCGAGCGAGCGGCCGGCGCGGGGCGGCCCCTCGCGATCATCACCGATGGCGAGATCGACGATCCGGCGACAGCGCGTGAATTTCCGTCGGGCTCGCGCGTCGAGGTAATCGAAGTGCCGGCGCGCCGCGACGTGGCCGTGACATCACTCGATGCGCCGCGCGCGGTCGTGAGTGGGGATACGATCGAAGTGCGGGTCGGCATTCGCAACGGCGCGGGCGCTTCGCCCGCGGGAAGCGTCACACTGTTGCTCGGCGGCAAGCCCATCGCGAGCGTGCGCGATGATTCACTCGCGTCCCGCGCCGAGCGCACCCTGACGATGCGCGTGCCGATCGTCGGACCGCAGGGGGCCACATCGCTCGCGGCGGTCGTCAGCACGCCGGGCGACCTCGAGGCGCGGAACGACACCGTGGCACTGGGCATCGAGCTGTCACGCGCGGCGGGCGCCGTGCTCGTGTCGACCTCGCCGGATTTCGACGCACGGTATCTCGTGCCGGTGCTTCGCGGCGCCGTGTCGCTGCCGACGCACGCGTACTTCCGGGTGGCGCCGAACAACTGGCGCATCGAGGGATCGTTGGCACCGATCGCCGAGGCCGACGTAAAGCGCGCACTGCACGACGCGCCGCTTGCCATTCTGCACGGCGACACGACGCTGTTCGGACCTCCGCGCGACGCGACCACGGGCGCGCTCGCGCTCTTCGCGCCGCCGAGCGAGTCTGCCGAAGAGTCGTATCCGGTTGGCGCGCCGCCATCGCCGATCTCGGGCGCGATGGCGGGCATCGCCTGGGACAGCTTGCCGCCGCTCGACGCCACCGTGCAGCGTGTCACCGGCGATTGGGAGGGACTGCTCGCCGCGCGGGCGCGACAGTTCGACCGCCATGCGGTGATCGCGGGCACGGAGCGTGGACGCCGGGTGGTGGTGATCGGCGCGAGCGGATTCTGGC
>JALZAE010000175.1 GCA_030948535.1 Gemmatimonadota bacterium
GCTCTCGGTGTAGCCCTCGACTCCGGTGATCTGGCCGGCGAAGAGGACGCGATCGTCGTCGCGAAGGGAAAGATGCGGCGTGAGCGTCGCGGGCGAGTTGATGTATGAGTTGCGATGGATGGAGCCGTAGCGGAGAAACTCCGCGTCGGCTAGGCCCGGAATCATGCGGAAGACGCGCTGCTGTTCCGGGATGCGCAGCCGCGTCTGAAAGCCGACGAGATTCCACATGCGGCCGGCGCGGTCTTCCTGGCGCAGCTGCACGACGGCGTGTGCTTCGTAGCCCGTGCGAGGATCGCGCAGCCCGACCGGCTTGAGCGGACCGAAGCGCAGCGTCTCGCGGCCGCGCAGCGCCATCACCTCTACCGGCATGCACCCATCGAAATACGGCGCTTTGTCGAACTCGTGCCCGTGATATTGATCGGCGGCGATGAGCGCATCGAGGAACGCCTCGTATTGCTCGCGCGAGAGCGGGCAGTTCAGGTAGGCGCCATCGTTGTCGGCGCCCGCCATCGTCTCCTTGCCGTAGCGCGATGCGCGGAAGACGGCATCGTCATCGATCGACTCGCGCGCCACTACCGGAGCAATCGCATCGTAGAACGCGAGTGACTCGACGCCGAGCCGCGCGCGAATTCCTTCGGCGAGCGCGTCCGATGTGAGAGGACCGGTCGCGATGATGCCGGGCGACGGAAGCTCCGCGATCTCACCGCGCACGATCGTGATGTTCGGATGCGCCGCGATCCGTTCGTGCACGCCGCTCGAGAAGAGATCGCGGTCGACGGCGAGCGCGGAGCCTCCTGGCACGCGCGCGTCGTCCGCCGCGCGCAAGATCAGCGAGCCGAGCCGGCGCATTTCGGCCTTGAGCAAGCCGTGGGCGTTGCCAACCTCGGTGCTCTTGAAGGTGTTCGAGCACACGAGCTCGGCCAGCCGATCCGTCTTGTGCGCGGCGGTGGGGCGGATCGGGCGCATCTCGTGGAGCGCGACCGGGACGCCGCGCTCGGCCAGCTGCCAGGCGGCTTCCGACCCTGCCAGCCCTCCCCCGACGATTTGAACCGTGGTCATCCGTGACGTACCGCCATCTCAACCGTTAATCATGTGGGCGCGTCCAAGTGCGACGCGGCACGCTCATCGACCGCGACGGAGCGATTTACATGCAGTTTGTCCGCACCACACCAACGGCGCTAGTCGTCGCCGCTGTTCTCTCCATCGGTCTTCCGGGTACCGCGGTCTCGCGCGCGCACGCCCAGGGAACGGGCCGTCGCTGTGTGCGCGCCGACACTCCGCCCGATCTTCCGCAAATTCCTTTCGTGATCGATATCGACAGCTTCCGTGCCGCGCTTGGACGACTGCCGGCGGGCATTGGCGTGTTCGGCCTTGTTTTCGATCCGAACGGCGCCGCCAACATGCCGACGGTAGTGCAGACGACATATTCCGACACCGTCGCGAAGTCCATCGTCACCGCGATTTACGCCACCATTAAGGATCAGCCGGCGAGCCGGCCATGGACGGCGCAGATCCGCGTGGAGTCAGGGCGCGGGTCGCCGAAGGTCGACCTTCTCCGCAGCGAGCGCTGCCACGTCGAGCAGACCGGCAGCCTGACTGAGATTGATGCGTGGCTCAATCAACGCGTACAGCAGGGGCGCGGGCTCGGCACCTGGACGCTCACGGCGCTGGTGGCGGTCGACTCCGCCGGTCATGCGACCGATGTACGCGTGCTCGGCCCGCCGCCCTTTCCGTACATTCAAGGGATCGATGGCGCGGTGCTCAAAATGGTGAGCTTTCGCGCCGCGACTTTCGATGGGCGGCCGTTGACGCGCACGGACACCGTGAGCTTCGGTCCGACGGCGAAATAAACGAAGAGCCGGGTCGATTTCGACCCGGGCTCTTTTTCATCCGACCACCGCCACTTCTTCGGGTGCGGGCGCGACGTCCCATTCGTTCTGGCACTTCAGGCATTTGCGGAATTCACCGCGCGCCTTGGTCGATTTCTTCTCGACGCCGACGTTGCCGCACTCGGGACAGGTCTCGTTCACCACGGGATTCCACGCCACGAAATCGCAGGTCTCGTTCGCGCATGCGTAGAACTTGCTCCCGCGCTTCTTGGAGCGTCGCTCGACGAGATCACCGCCGTCCTTGGGACACTTCACGCCCGTCGGCATTGGGCGCGTGCCGCGGCATTTCGGGAAGGTGCTGCAGCCGAGGAACTGCCCCGAGCGGCTGAGCCTGATGACCATCGGCGAGCCGCACAGGTGACAGATCTGGTCGGTCATGACGGCCTTCGCCTTCGTCCCCTTGAGCGGCCGCGTGAACTTGCACGCCTTCGGATGATTCTCGCAGGCGATGTACGGACCGAAGAATCCGCCGCGCGGAACCAGATGTCCGCCGCAGTCCGGGCACCGCTCGTCGGGCAGCTTCGATAGATCGTGCGCTTCAGCGATGAGCTCCTCGACCTTGATGTCGTTGAGCGACGCCGCGAAGGGACCGTAGAAGTCGGCGAGCACGCCGCGCCAGGTGAGCGTGCCTTCCTCGATCTTGTCGAGCTCGCCTTCCATCGTCGACGTGAAGCCGACGTTGAAGATGTCGGGGAACTGCTTGATCATCACCTTTTCGACCGTCTCGCCCAGCTCCGTCGGCGTGAATCGCCGCTGCTCGAGCTCGACGTAGTGGCGGTCGGCGAGCACCGAGATGATCGATGCGTATGTCGACGGGCGGCCGATGCCGAGCCGCTCGAGCTCCTTCACCAGACTCGCCTCCGAGAAGCGTGGCGGCGGCTCGGTGAAGTGCTGCGAGGGCGTGATCTCCTTGACCGGCACGTCCTCGCCCTTCTCCACCGCCGGAAGCGCCTGCTCATCCTCGAGCGCTTTCCCTTCGGTGTCTTCCCGCGCTTCCTTGTAGAGCGCGAGGAAACCCTGGAACTTCACGATGCTGCCCGTCGCACGAAACAGATACCGGCGGCCAGTGGAACCGGCGCGCGGCTCGAGATCGAAATCGATAGTGGTGGTGTCAAACACCGCCGGCGCCATTTGCGACGCCATGAAGCGCTGCCACACGAGCTGGTAGAGCTTGAACTGGTCGTCCTTGAGGAAGCGACGCACGTGCTCTGGGCGCCGCGTGGGATCGGTGGGGCGGACGCCTTCGTGCGCATCCTGGGTTTTCTGCGCGCCGGGCTTGCCGTACAGCTGCAACCCCTTGGCGAGATAGTCGGCGCCGAACAGCGTGCGAATGTAGTCCTGCGCCTGGGACGCGGCGCTCTCGGCCACGCGCGTCGAGTCGGTGCGCATGTACGTGATGAGGCCGACGGCGCCTTCGTCGCCGATGTCGATGCCCTCGTAGAGATCCTGGGCCAACCGCATCGTGCGCTTGCTGCCGAAGCTGAGCTTCTTCGCCGCTTCCTGCTGCAGCGTGCTCGTCGTGAAGGGAGCCTGCGGATTCTTGCGGCGCTCGCGGCGCTTGATCTCCGTGACGCCGAACGTGCCGCGTCCCTCGAGATCCCCGAGAATGCCGCGCGCCGTATCGCCATCGCCGATCACGGGTTTCTTGCCGTCGATCTGATGCAGCCTGGCGGTGAACTGCTGATCGCCCTTTTGCATCAGCGCTTCGACGGTCCAGTACTCGACCGCCTTGAATGCGCGGATCTCCCGCTCGCGCTCGACGATCAGGCGAAGGGCGACGGTTTGAACGCGGCCGGCGGAGATTCCCTTCTTGACCGTCTTCCAGAGGACGGGGCTTGCCTTGTAGCCGACGAGCCGGTCGAGCACGCGCCGCGCCTGCTGCGCCTCGACTTTCTTCTCGTCGATCACGCCAGCATTGGCGATCGCCTTCTGCACCGCGTCCTTCGTGATCTCGTGAAAGAGCACGCGACGCGGGACGGGGCCGCCCTTCCGCTTGATCTGCTCGGAGACGTGCCACGCGATCGCCTCACCTTCGCGATCGGGGTCGGTGGCGAGGAATACTTCGCGGGCATCCTTGGCGGCCGCCTTGAGCTCGGCAACGACTTTCTCCTTGCCAGGGATGGTCACGTACTCCGGCTCGAATCCATCATCGAGGTCAATGCCGAGCTTTTTCTGAGGCAGGTCGCGCACATGTCCGACCGTCGCTTTCACCTTGTACTCGCGGCCCAGATATTTGCCGATGGTCTTCGCCTTTGCCGGCGACTCGACGATGACGAGCGACTTCCCAAACGATCCGGAATCGGCATCGATGTCAGGCTCACGGACCGCTGCCCGCGCCGATTTCTTGGCGGCAGGCGCACGCGAAGCGGCCTTCTTCGCGGCCGGTGTCGCCTTTCTGCGTTTTGGGGTCTTCTTTTCAGCCATGATTCACGGTGTCTCTATCTCTTCTAGGTCGGCGAGCGACGATGAAGCAGTCTCCCCAGTTCGCGCGAAGCTTCTGGGGGCTACCACTGGATGGACGCTACCGACGTCATGTTCCATTTGGCGCGGAGGCGATCTGCGCCCCATCGACGCCTCCTGCAATACTGAACGGGCGAACCCGGGTTACGTCACGGAAACGCGGCAACCCGAAGCGTCCCGACGCGCTTGCGGGCGAAGCTAATTGGCCTGTCAACGGGCGGCAAGCAGAGTCACCTGACGGATAACTTCTTGTACATCAACATTATCCGTCTCGACAGCTGCGTCAGCGCCCGCGTACGAAGCGCTCCGGACATCCGAGAAACGCATCAACGTGTCGAGCGGGTTCGAGCCCTGAAGAAGCGGCCGAATCGTCATGTCAGCCTGTAGGCGTTCGAGCGCCGTCTCCGGCCGGACACGCAGGAGAATGATACGCCCCTGCCCCGCCAAAGGTGCCACAGCGCGCTCGTTGGCCATCCAGCCGCCCCCCGGAGCAACCACCATCGGGGGGCTCGTCGCGAGCGCCGCGCTCGCCTGGGCCTCGAGCGTGCGAAAGTAGTCCTCGCCCATTCGCGAAAAGAGCTCGGCGACCGACATCGCCGCCACGCGCTCTATCTCGACGTCTAGATCGACGAAATCTCGCCCGAGCTTCGCCGCGACCGCGCGCCCGACGGTCGATTTCCCGGCGCCGGGTAGTCCAACCAGGATGAGGTGCGGATCAGCTGGCGTCGCCATCGAGGCGTGCCGACAGCTGGGCGACATATCCGTCGAAGTTGCGCCGCAGCTCGCCCAACGAGTCGCCTCCAAACTTTTCGAGGAAGGCCTGCGCGATGACGAACGCGACCATCGCCTCCGCAATCACGCCCATCGCCGGTACAGCAGTGACGTCGCTACGCTCGGCCACCGCGGAGGCCGGCTCACCGGTGGCGAAGTCGACGGTGCCGAGTGGGCGCATGAGGGTGCTGATCGGCTTCATCGCAACTCGGACGACGAGCGGCTCACCCGAGGTCATGCCACCCTCGAGTCCGCCAGCGCGATTCGTCTTGCGTCGCACGTTGCCGGCGAGCGGTCGCCCCGGCGCGCGCTCGATCTCGTCGTGCACCTCGGCGCCGGTGCGGCGGGCAGCCTCGAAGCCGAGCCCGATCTCCACGCCCTTCACGGCTGGAATGGACATGATCGCCGCCGCGAGACGCCCGTCGAGCTTGCGATCCCACGAGACATGCGAGCCGAGTCCGACCGGCAATCCATCGCACACAACTTCGCAGATACCGCCGAGCGTGTTGCCGTCTCGCTTGGTCGCATCGATGCGCGCGATGATCGCGGATTCTGCCTCGCGATCGAGCACACGCACCGGCGAGGCGTCGGCGACGGCGTTGATGTCCGCGGGGAGCGGCTCGCGGCGCGCGACATCGATTCCGCCGATGTGCACCACGTGACTCCCGACGCGAATGCCGAACTGTGAGAGGAGCTGGCGGCAGACCGCCGCCGCGGCGACGCGCGCCGTCGTCTCACGCGCGGAGGCGCGCTCGAGGATGTCGCGTGCATCGTCGCGATCGTACTTGAGCACGCCGGTGAGATCGGCGTGTCCGGGACGCGGCCGGGTGACGGCGCGCCGGCGCGGCTCCGCGTCGCTCTCTCGAGGCGCCGGGTCCATCACGTCCCGCCAGTTCTCCCAGTCGCGATTGCCGATGAGCATCGCGATCGGCGAGCCGATCGTCTCGCCGGCGCGGACGCCACCGAGGAATTCGACCGCATCCTTCTCGATCTGCATCCGACGGCCGCGGCCATATCCGCCCTGCCGCCGGGTCAATTCGGCGTTCACGTTTTCGGCGAGCAACGGCACGCCCGCGGGCATCCCCTCGAGGATCGCCACGAGCGCTTGTCCGTGAGATTCACCGGCGGTGGTGAAGCGAAGCATGTGAGTTGGGCGTCGGGCGTCAGGCGTCGGGCATCGGACCTGCGGCGTGGACCGCGGGACGTGGGACGTGGGACAATGTACGATGTGAAAGCGGCTCGCGGAGTGATCCGCGAGCCACTTAGAAAACGGAAAGTCGTTTGTCCGACGCCCGACGCCCGATGCCCGACGCCCTCTTACGAGCACGTCGTCGTAAAGCTGTTCGGCAGAGTCGCGATCACGACGCCGAACTGCGTGGCGCCGACGAGCACGATTTCTCCCGTCGTCCGAATCGCGGCCTTGATCGGACCGATGACCGGATCGCGGGTGGGAATCTCGCCGACTTTGCGATAGCACCAGGTATCGTAGATCTCGATCACCGGCAGCGTCGACGCGGCGAACGCGAGCCGCGACGAGAGCGGAACCGAGCGGATTCCGGTGTTGTTGGGGTGGAAGTCGAAGCCCGCGTTGCCGCCGTTGGTGGTCTGAAGCAGTCCAAGCAGCCGCAGCGTCGGATTGATGATATAGGTAGAATCGGCGCGAATCGCGGCGAGGGCACCATCGAAGTTGATGGCGACGCCCTGCACCTTCGCGAAAGTATTGGCGACATAGTCGCTGACATCGAAGGCGCGGGAGACGCCCGCGTCGATGATCGGGATCTTGGACGCCTTGGAGAAACCGGTCGGGCTGGTCAGCAGAATGGAAACGAGCCCGGTCGTGACGTCGAAGCCCATCGCCCGGCTGCCGAGCACGACGCCGCCCTCGCCAATCGTCGCGCGACGGAAGTTGCCCGAGTTGCGAACGTACGTGGTATCACGAAACCCCATGCGTGGTACATCGACGACGATGGCGCCGGTGACCTGGCGCGGAATTCCGCCAGCGATGACGGTGTCGACGATGATCGACGGCACGAGCGTGGAATCGCTGCCGAAGCCCTGCGACTGATAGCGCTCAACCTCGAGCGTATCGAGACGGCCCTGAGTCTGGCCGACCGCCTGCTCGAAGAAGAAGTGCGATGTGCGGCGCGTCAGATTCTCGTAGCGGACCGTTCCCTTATTCGGAAAAGGGATTCCCTGTCCGCCTGTCGGCGTGGTGGAGTAGACGACCACCACGTCGCCGCACGGACGACCCGGCAGTGTGTCGGTGCTCTGGCAGGTCGTCGCCAAGTATTGCGGGCGATCGCTGAAGTCGTACACGGTGCGCTGTGGAATAGGCTGTCCGGTCGTCGCCGACAGCACGGTCGTGACGCTGTAGGCGACGATGTTCGGCAGGTAGTAGCGCGACACCTCGCTCTGCGAGACCGTGTTGACGTAACTGATCTCGGTACCGCCGGAATTCGCCACGAGTAGTGTGTCACCCATGGTGCCCAACCGGTCGCGCGGCCACGCCGAGATGCCCCAGGGCCGTGAGCCGGTGACGATCGGATTGTGGAAGCTCGAATCGGCGAGACTGAACACCTCGAGCTGGTTGCGCTCGATGTTCGACAGATAGATCGCGTTGGAGCGCGGGTGGTAGATCGCGTCGGCGATGACGCCGCCGAGCGGAAGCGCGCGGGTGACGCCGGCGACGACGGTGACCGTGTCGATCACCTGCACGCGGGTACCGTTGGCATCCGTCGCGAACGACAGAATCTTGACCTGGGTCGGGAACTGCGTGATCGGCAGTCGCAGATTGAAGGTCTTGATCAGCGACGTGATGTTGCCGCTCGAGGAGATCGAATCTCCGATGATGATCGCGTTGGTGGCGAGGTTCAGAATCTGATAGCCAAGCCGCGTCACGCCCGCCGGAGCGGTCCCCTCGACGTGCAGGGTGTCCGTGACCTCAATGCGTGTCGAATGGCCGCGAATCAGGGTCGGGCGCGTCGAGCTCGACGTGGTGACGTCGAGGCCGAACGGCGTTCCCTCGGTCCGCTGGCCGAGCGAGTCGATCAGGAACGGAGTAAGAGTCAGCCGCCCGATGCCCGACGTGCTCGGAATGGAAATCGTGTCGGCGAACGTTGCCGAGTCTCGAAGAGGGCTCGTGAACAGAACCGAATCTCGGCGCGACAGCAGTCCACTGACGATGAGTCCGATCGCGCGCACCTTCACGTTGCTCTTGGCGCTCACGGCGACGACGATCGACTTGCCGACGATGACCGGAGTGCCCGCTGCGGGACTGGTGATGATGACGGCGCTGGTGACCTGACCGACGCTCAACGCGAGTGTCTGCGTGATCGATGCGTTGCCGGCGCCATCGAAGGCGCTAGCGGTTACGGTCACGTGCGTGCCGAAGGGTACGCTCTTCGGAACGATGATATTGAAGGGCAGCACGACGTGGGTCTGCGCGGTATTGAACGTGGTGTCGAACACCGCGCTCAGGCCGCCGGACAGCACGACGTGGATGCTCTTGATGCCAAGATTGTCGGCAACGTCGACGGTGAACGACAGCACCGAATCAGGCGCACCGGGCACCCGCGCGAGCAACACGCGGGGCGCCGAGCGATCGACTCCGTCGGCGGTAGGGCTCGATCCATCGCCGCAGGACGCCAGAACGGCGAACGCGGCAAGTCCGAGCGCTGCAGTAAGAACGCGATGACGAGTCACTTGACCCCATCCGGCGAGCCGATCTTCTCGCCTTCGTCGACGATGTGAGGAGTAACGAGAATCAGGAGGTCACGCTTGTCTTCCTGAACTCGCGTCTCGCCGAACAGCCGGCCAATCAGTGGCAGGTCGACAAGTAGGGGAATGCCCGCCTTCGAGGAGGTGACCTGAGTCACGGTAAGTCCGCCGATCACGGCAGTCTCTCCATCGGCAACGAGCAGTTGGTTATCCGACTTCTGTGTGGCGAACGTGAAGCCCAGGTCCGATGCAGCCGCTTGAAGGTTCGAGCGCTCGGCGTGCAGCGTCATCTGGATCATGCGGTTATTCGTGACGTGCGGGCGGACCGTGAGGCTGATACCGGTCTGCTTGAACGACACGGTGGCGCGCGGCGCCTGCTGCTGGCCGCCCTGGGCCTGCGTGCCGAGATCGATGATTCGGATCGGCGTTTCTTCACCGGAGAGAATCGTTGCTTCGCGATTGTCGAGGGTGACGATGCTCGGCTCGGCCTGAATGTCAGCCAGCCGAACTTCCTGGAGCGCGTCGATGAACGAGGTGAGACTGAAGTGGCCGAGCACCGTCGAGAACACCAGCGACAGCGCCGGTCCGACGACGCGCTGGTTGGCGTTGGCGATTGCGGCGAGCGAGTTGCCGCCAAGCTGGATGTTGGTCTGGCTGCTGTTGAATTGAGTGCCGCCGCCAAGCGCGTCGGGCACACCGTCGCCGTTGCTATCGATCGGGACGAATGTGGACGGATCGGTGCGCTGCACGATCTTGTTGAAGAACGTGTTGCGCGAGCCGAGGTCGTACGCGAGGCCGAGGTCTTCGATGTTGGTGCGGTTGACGAAGATGATCTTGGCCTTGATCGCCACCTGCGGCGTGCGCAGGTCGAGATCGCGGATATAGTTCGCGATGTCCTCGAGCCGCGACGGAACGTCGGTGATGATCAAGCGGTTGGTGGTCGTGTCCGCGGCGACCGCGCCGCGCGTCGTGCATGCGCCGGCAGCCTGGGCGTTTGTGCCGGCCCGAAGACCGCAATCCTTCGACAGCAGGCCGGTGATCGTCTGCACGAGACTAAAGGCACGTGCATAGTTGATGGCGATGATACGCGTCTGCAGCGGCTCGGTGGCCTGCTTCGACGCGATGTTCTCGTAGCTGTCGACGGTGATGATCCCGTCGGCATCCTCGACCGCGGCGAGTCCCTGCGAGGTGAGGATCGCGCGAAGCGCGACGTCCCACGGCTGGTCGCGGACTTCGGCCGACACCGTTCCGGTGACGCCCTTGCCGACGACGATGGTGCGGCTGGAGAAGACGGCGAACGCGGCGATGACTTCCTTGATGTCCGCGTCCTGGTAGGTCACGGTGATGCGAGGCTCGACTGGCGCCTCGCTCGGCCGCTTGGTACCGGTCTTCTTGAAGATCGGCGCCTCATTGTGGGCTTCCTGGCGGCGCGTCTCGGCGCGCGCGATCGCGGCGGCCGAACGCGGCTCGCTCGGCGACGCCAGCTCAGGGGTGTTGTGCCACGGGTCGAACTTCTCGCCCAAGCCGTCGACCGCGATGCGGACTTCGCCGGCAGAGCGCGTGACCGTGTACTCGTGGCGCTGATCCATGTCGATCACCACGCGCACGACGTCGTCCGTGTACTGGGCGACGCGGACGTTGGTGATGGAGCCGCGACGAACGCGGTCATACATGCGGGCTGGCAGCGTGAGCTTGGCGCCGCGCAGATCCAAGACGACTCTGGCGGGACTGCTCAGCGAGAAGTCCGAGACGTCGACCGCGCCGCCGATGGCGATGACGACTTCGGCCTTGCCCGTCGAGGGGATCACGCTGAGCGCGGTCACCTCGCCGTTGGCGGACTTGCCGGTGCGGGGCGCGACAGCCGCCGCGCGCGCAACGGTAGCGCTCGAGCTAAGACCCGCGCTCAGAGCGACCGCCGTCAGTCCGGCTAGTAACCAGACTCGCCTCATTGCATCCTCACTTTGGTTGAACATTGAGGGCCAGCACCTCTTGGCGACTGTACCCGAACTCTTCGAGAGTGAACGTGACCGCTCTGGGTGTTATCTGCACGACGCGCATCCGCCCCAGGGCCTGTCCGACCTTCACGCGATACTGCTCTTTCGCCGACACGTCGCGCAGAATGGCGACAGAGCGGCCACCGGGATCGTAGATCACCGCGACGAGCTTGAGATCCTGAATCATCGGGCGCAGCTCGCCGGTGGCGAGGAGCGAGACGAACGGATCGCGGCGCCCTTCGCTTTCGTACGCGAACGCCTCGCGCATGAGCGACAGCTCGTTTTTCCCGTCGCCGCTACGCTGCTCGTTGCGCTGCGGTGCCACACCGCCCGCGCTCGTGCTGGTGGCACCCTTGCCGCCGGGCGCCTGCTTCTGCACGGGCGACGTCGCCGGCTGACCGAGCGGCGATGCCGGCGCGCCCTTGACGGGCGTCGACGGCGCGCCCTTCACCGGCGGCTGCGGCTGCTGCTGGGCGCTCGCCGAATGCGGCTGCGGACCTTGCTTGGTCGCCGGCTGCTGCGCGCTCTGATCGCGCTGCATGGCCTCCGTGTGCGTATTGGTCGCGTCGACCGCTTTCTGCGCGGCGTTCTTCGCGTTGGTGGCCGACGGCGGAATGATCGGGATCTGCGCCTGGGCGGACGTAGCGGCGAGTGCGCCGACGAGCACGCTCAGAGCCACCGCGATCGCGGCGCGAATAGGCAGGGTTGATCGAATCGAGCGCGACGGCATCAGTTCGCTCCTGCCTTCTTCGGCAGCGTGACTTCCGGTGGCGGCGATTTGCGCGCGACGTAGGTGAGGAGCTGGAGCTTTGCTTCGATCTGCGCGAGACTCGGCGTTTTCTTGCCCGGCCGATTCGCCGAGGTCTGCAGTGCCAGATTCACCGGGAGGACGATGCGTGTGAGACCGCCCACGTTCGCCATGAATTCGGCGAGCTCGTGATAGCCGCCGACCACCACGATATTGTAGCGGTAGGTGTCGTACTGCTCGCCTTCGACGACGGGCTGTGGATCGACGGAGGCAACGTCCAGACCGACGCGACGGGCGGCGGTGGAAACCTGCTCGAGCAGTGACGGCACTTCGTTGCTCGTCGGCACCAGGGTGCGCACGAGCTCGAGGTTCTGCTGGTATTCGGCGAGCTGCCGGCGCAATTCGTTGACGTTGCCCTTGGCGAGCTCCGCTTTGGCGCGCCCATTCACGGCGACGAGCTTCGAGATCCGCTCTTCCTTCTGCACGAACTCTTCACGCTTCGGCAGATAGCGGAAATACACGTGCGCGCCGACCACCGCGACGGCGATGACGATGCCCAGCAGGGAGATCTGGTCGCGCTGGCTCGCAGGACCGAGTGCCATTGCGGCTACCTCACCGAGAGTGAGACGGGAACACTGCGAATCGACGAGGGGTCGGGCACCTGGTACTGCGCGTCGAGCTGGAATTCGGTGACTTCCTTGCCGTCGACCAGAATCATGGAAGACTTCACGATCTGCACGTTCTCGATGAAGGGAGAGGCTTCGAGCAGCTTCATGAAGCGCGTGAGCGCCTGGATGTCGACGGTGTTGCCGATGATGCGGAAGTTGACCTTCGGTGGCTCCACGCTGTCGGTGGGCACCTTCTTCTTGCCGGCCGGATCGCTGGTGGCGACGGGCGCCGCGGCGGTCACGTTCGTCTGGGCGACGGACGTGAGCCAGGTGTACGGCGGCAGCGCGCGGCTCACCTCGTCCATGAGATGCGGCCAGATGAATCGCTTGCTGTCGATCGCCTTGATCAGATCGACCTGGCGAATGACCGAGTCGCGACGCGCTTCCGCCTTGCGCTTCTCACGGATGACCGCGACGTAGCGGATCGAGTCCTGCTCGGCCTTCTGCAAGCGATCATCGAGCGCGAGCTCGGTGCGATGCTGGTAGAAATACATCGCGAGTACGGCGCCGGCGGCGACGACCACAGAAGCGATCGCACCGATGAGCCATGGATCGCGAATCTGGGAGCCGACGCCCTTGAAGACGCTGGCGAAGTCGAATCCCGTGCTTCTACCGCGAGGCTTCTTGCCAGCCCCTGGCAGCAGGTTGATTTCAATCATGATGCGGCCGTCCGGGAGCGGTTACGCGACCTGGCGGAGGGCCAGTCCGATGGGGAGCATGAGGAGCGGAGCTACGTCGTCGATGACGAGCGAGTCGAAAGCGCCGTCACGGTACTGCAGGCGCTGGAGCGGCGTCGCCTGCTCGACCGGAAGGCGAAGACGTGCGGCCAATGCGTCGTTGAGACCTGGAACTCTGGAGCCGCCGCCGCAGGTGTAGATCGCCTTCATGCGGCTGTTGCTGCGCGACGACGACGCGAGGAACGCCGCGGCGCGCTCGATGCCGACGGCGAGCTCTTCGCCGCGATTTTCCGTGACCGCCTGCAGATGCGGCGAGCGGTCGTAGCCCTGTAGGAGCGCATCGGCCTCTTCGGCCGACAACCCGCGCTCGCGCTGGAGATCCTCGCGGAAGCGACGCGTGCCGACCGCGATGTCGCGGGTGAGCAGCGGAATGCCTTCGTCGAGGATGTTGATGTTGGTGACTTCGTGCCCGATGTTGACCAGACAGACGATGCCGGTCATCGCTTCGGGGTAGTTGAGCTCGAAGGCGTTGTGGAGCGCGAACGCGTCGACGTCGACGACACCGGGCGAGACATCGGCCTCGGTGAGCAGACGCATCTTGCTCTCGATCAGATCGCGCTTGGCGGCGACGAGCAGCACGCTCATCTCCATCCCTTCGGCGTTCGGATCGAGAATCTGGAAATCGAGCTCGACCGACTCCATGTCGAAGGGGACGTGCTGCTCGGCCTCCCAACGAATGATGTCGCGCGCCTGCTGCTCCTTCACGCGGTCGATCTGGATCTTCTTGATGATGACGTCGCGGCCGCCGACGGCGGTGACGACACCTTTGCCTTTGGGCTTGAGCCCCGCGGCCTGCACGGCGGCGCGAATCGCGTCGGCGACAATGCCGGGATCCATCACCTCACCCTCGACGATCGCGTCGGCGAGCAGAGGAGCGATGGCGACCTTCACGAGCTCGGGCTCGCCGCGCCCGTGATCGACAACCGCGATCTTGATGAGACCGGACCCGATGTCCAGTCCAATCGTCGTCTTCTTCCGCCCGAAGAGCGCCATGGAGTTGCGAGTGGGTTGACGGGATCGAGCGCGGCGCGAGGAACGGTGCGTCGCGTGAACGTGCAGTCGGCCAGAGCGTGGCAAGTTGTTGCGCCGCAAGCCGTCAGCTACGTGAGAAACGAATCGGGTTGGCGAAGGTAACAGAGCACCGATCGGCCCGGGGCCATCGGGAAGGAAAGTGCCGCCTCCTTAGTCGAGCTCGATCCACGATCGTCCGCGCGCGAGCGTGGCCGAGCCCCCGGCATCGAGAACGACCAGCGCGGCCACCCGGCGACGCGCCTGCTCGCCCGCGGTCGCGGTCGACTGTCCCTCCGAGATCACCAAGAAACTCGAGAGCGTCAACTTGACGATGTGGACCGTGTCCGCCGAGCCGTCGCCAGGTGCGTACGCGCGCACCGCGGTACCGCCGACCGCCATGGCGTTCCACGATGTCTGCCAGTCGCCGGGACGCATCACGGCGTGCAGTCCGAACTCTGCCGCGGTGAGCGCGCGCACTTGAGCCAGACTGCCGCGCGTGGATCGGTATTCCTGCGTCGCGGCAAAGAAGGCGCCGGCGATGAGCGCCCCGATGATGACGATGGCGCCGAGCGCGATGGCGAGCGCGAGTCCGCGACGCAGGCGCACGGTCAATTGCGAAGATGGATGCTCACCGCGAGCGAATCGCGGTGCGGTCCCGGCCGCATGCCGTCCACGGCAACGTCGCCCGATGTCTCGGCGCGCGATATCACATCGATGCGCGCGACGCGATCTCGCGAGGCGGTGACAGCTCCGGTCCCGTCGAAGTAGGTCAACGCAAGTCCGGGCGGCGCCGACGCACCAGACAGATACGGCCCACTCACCGGCTGTACCTCGCTGCATGGAATGGCGCGGCTGGCGACACAATCGAGATATCCGAGATACCACTTTCCGTCCGACGCGCGATACAGCTCATAGCGCGCGCGGCGGAAAAAACGGACGGCCGAGCCGGGGCCGATCGAGGCGGGGAGCGCGCGATCGAGATCGAGCGCGTATCCGCGACTCTCCTCCGCCACCGACGTCGTGAAGCCCGATGCCATGGGACACATTCCAGAGCTAGGCGCCGTGGTAGTGGCCGCAATCCGCCACCGGTCGTCCGAGTCGTCCGCCGCGGCGCCGGGATCAAAGAGCCAGAGTGAATCGCCGAGCTGCGGCTCCGACGACCATTGGGTGAGTCCTCCGATAGACGACGGCGCAATGGTGATCGAGCGTCTCGATCCCCCGACCGTACAGACAACGGAGATTCCCATCGACGCCCGATATTCAATGGAGCTCGCGCCCATCGCATAGATGTCACCCTCCGCCGGCGAGAGACCACGAAAGTCGCGCGGCAAAAGATCGATCGCTTCGCGCACCGTGACGCGAGCGGTGACGATCTGCGCCGCGCCGGCGTAGAAGCGCCGCTGCCGATTGAGCAACCCGAGCATCGCGCCGAGCACCACGCCCAGCAGCGCCAATGCGATGATGAGCTCGACGAGGGTGAATGCAGCTCGCCGCATCAGCACGACACGAGGCTCCGAAATCCCTGCGTTCGCGCGCCGAGCGCGGTGACGTAGCTGAGGGAGTCGGCGACGTCGAAGAGGCGGGCGCCCGCGGCGCGCGCGGACCAATCCTCCCGTACACCGCGGCTGAAAAAGGATCCGCCGCCGATCCCCGCGCACGGCGTGGCCCGCAGCATCTCGAAGCGCGATGCGGCTGCCGCGGCGGCTACGGCGTTGGTTCCGCCGGCCCCGATCAGTCGGGCGACGATTCCCGCCGTGCTCGCCAGCCCGAGTAGGCCGACGGTAAGGATCATGACGGCGACGACGATCTCAATGAGGGTGAATGCCCGGCGCGATTTCATGCGGCCAATATGGTCGCCGTGATTCGCCCAGCATCACCGAATCGTCGCGCACGCAACGCGACGAACGCACCGCTCAACGCGCCTTCTCGTCCTCGTCGCGCGCCACGGGAAAGAACATCACAAACGCCGCGCCCCCTTCGCGCGATGGCCTCACCCACACCGCGCCCGCCATGCTCTCCACGATGCGCGCGACAACGGCGAGGCCGAGCCCGGCGCCGCCGCTCGCGGTCTGCGTCGTGTAGAACGGGTCGAAGATCTTCTCCATCTCGCTCCACACCACGCCCGGTCCGGAGTCGGCGACGATCACCTTCACCACGCGCTCGGGCTGGCCGGCCCGGGCGAGCCATGCGCGCAACCGCGTGCTCGGCTCGCGCGCATAGGTGAAATCGTTCCGATCTTCCGAGCGACGCTCCCCTTCTCTCATCAGCGCGGCGTAACTGGTCTGCTGCGTCACGATTGTGGCGCGCCCGACGCCGCCCATGGCCTGCATTGCGTTCATGAGCAGGTTGGATATCACGAGGGTGATCTCAGCCGAATCGCCGCGAACGAGATCGAGCTGAGGCGCGAGCGCGATCTCGAGCTGTACGGCGGCCAGTGCGCCTTCGTGCTCGAGCGAATCGACCGCGCGCCGAATCGCCTCGTTCAGATCGACGCGCGCCGCAGTGCGTGGAGTCGGCCGAGCGTAGTCGAGCATGCCGCGCACGATCCTCCCGATTCGGTCGGTCTCCCGGCCGATCTGGTCGAGCGCCGAGCTCGAAGGCGAGCTCCGCTGAACGTCGTTGCGCAGGCGCTGTACGTGCCCATGGATCGCCGCCAGCGGCGCGGCGATTTCCTGCGCCACTCCCGCCGCGAGCTGGCCGAGGCTCGCCATCTTCTCGAGATGCGCGAGACGGGACTGTCCCTCGAGCAGACGTTCAGCGAGAAAATTCACGCTCTCGACGAGGCGGTCGTGCTCGGCGGTCGAAGCGGCGGACACGCGACGTGTGAGGCTGCCGCCCGCGATGACATTCGCGGCCGCCGCGATCACCTCCAGCGGCCGCACGACTCCGGCGCGAACGGTGCGCGCGCAGAACAGGGCGAAGAGCGCGATGACGCCCGCCACCCATGAGAGCGCGAGCAGCGCGCCCAGCGGGCCGACCGCGATACGCTGAATCGCCAGAACGCCCACGACGGCGAACGCGGCGGCAGCAGCGGCAAGGAGCGTCAGATGCAGCAGCAGCGTTTTCTCGAGCGAGACGACCGCGCGCTGGCGGCGGCCGATCGATGGCGGCTCCTTCACAACATCACGACAGGCTTCACTCCACCCCGTACCGCGAAAGTTTTCTGTACAGCGTCGACGGGTCGATGCCGAGGATCTCGGCCGCGCGCGTTCGGTTGCCACCTTCTGATTGGAGCACCCACAGGATGTAGGCGCGCTCCACGGTATCCAGCGTCGGGTTGGCCAGAGTGCGCTCGGCGACGAGCGGCTCGTGCTTGCGCATTGAGATGCGCTCGGGCAACGCCGGCGGCTCGATGATGTCCCCTCTGGAAAGGATCACCGCGCGCTCCAGCGCGTTCTCGAGCTCGCGCACATTGCCCGGCCAGGAGTACGACGTGAGAATCTCCATCGCGCCGTCGCTGAGCACCTTGGACGTTTCACCGCGCTGCTTGCTGCTGCGATCGAGAAAGGTGTTCGCCAGCAGCGGAATGTCGTCGCGGCGGTCGCGCAACGGCGGCAGATGCAGGGCAAACACGTTGAGGCGATAGAACAGATCGCTGCGGAACACCCCGCGTTTGATTTCCTCTTCGAGATCGCGGTTAGTCGCGGCGAGCAATCGCATTCCCACGGCGATGGGCTCCGTCGCGCCGACGGGTATGACTTCGCGGCTCTGGAGTACGCGCAGGAGCTTCACCTGCGTCGACGGCGTCGTCTCGCCGATCTCGTCGAGAAAGAAGGTGCCGCCGCCGGCAGCCGCGAACAGTCCTAGCTTGTCCTTTGTCGCGCCCGTGAAGGATCCCTTCACGTGACCGAACAGCTCGCTCTCCAGCAGCGACTCCGGAAGCGCGCCGCAGTTGATCGACAGAAATGAGCGGTCCGCACGCTCGGAGAGATCGTGGATATATCGGGCGACGATCTCTTTGCCGGTACCGCTCTCCCCCTGAATGAGCACCGTCGAATCCGTGGGCGCGACGGTCTCGGCCAGCTCGAGGATGTCGAGCCACAATTTGCTCTGCCCTATCGGGCGCGCGCCGCTCGGCCCGCGCTTCCGTATCTCCTGCTTGAGCGAGCGGTTCTCCATGCGGAGCTGCCGATGCTCGGCCGCGCGTCGCAGAATCGCCACGATCTCATCGTTGACGAATGGCTTTTGGATGTAGTGATAGGCGCCCTGGTTCACCGCCTGGATCGCCGAGCGGAGATCCGCCTGCGCGGTCATCAGGATCACGGGCACGTCGGGGTCTTGAGCGCGCGCCGCCGCGAGTACCTCGATGCCGCCGATGGTCGGCATGCGAACATCTGTCAGAATGATGTCGGGCGAGAGCGCACGGACCTGCTCGAGCGCCTGCTTGCCGCCGAGCGCGACATGCGGCGTGAACCCCTCGTTCTTGAGCAGGATGCGCAGGGTGTCGAGGATCCCCGATTCGTCATCGCAGATCAGAACGGTGGGACGCGTAGTGGCCGCTGTGACGACCGGCTCGCTCGATGTAGCGGTCACGCGTGCTCCTCAGGGTGTCTCGGCTGCGAGCGCGGAAGGAGCACGGTGAAGCTCGTGCCCGCCGTGCCACTGTCCACGAACATGACGCCTCGATGCGCCTCGATGGCACGATGCGCAATCGGCAGGCCGAGTCCAGTGCCGCCGGGTCTCGTCGTAAAAAAGGGATCGAAGACGCGGTCGCGAAGGTCCTCGGGAATGCCGGGCCCGTCATCGCTGACGCAGATCGCGATCGCGTCGCGATCGAAGGTGACGCCCGCTGGCATCTTCGCCGCGCTGACGGTACCGACTTCGACCGTCACGCGACCGTGCGGCGGCGCGGCCTGCACGGCGTTCAGCGCGATGTTGAACACCGCGCGATGCAACAGGTCTTCGTCTCCTTCGACCATCAACGGCTCATCGGGCGCGTTACAGGTGACGTTGAGGCCGTTCACGCGCGATGGGTGGGCGGCCGCCAGGCGCGTCGCATCGCGCGCGACGGCCGCCATGTCGATGTGATCGAAGCGCGTGACACGGGTGCGTGCGAAATCGAGGAACTCCGACAGGAGTCGGGCCAAGCGATCCGATTCCCGAACGATCAGGGCGCTGAGCGTCTGCTCGTCTTCCGTCGCACGCGGAGCGCGCGCGAGCTGCTCGACCGCACTGCGGATGGACGCCAGCGGATTCTTGATCTCATGCGCGAGGGACGCGCTGAGCTCGGCGACGCCCTCGAGTCGCTCGGCCCGGAGGCGCAGCTCCTCGAGGCGCTTGATGTCGCTGATGTCCTGAAAGATCGCCGTCGCCGACGTGCCGGTCGGCGTGCCGTCGTCGATCGTGGTGGTGGTGAGTCCGATCGGAAAGACGCGGCCGTCGACGGTGATCTTCGCTTCCCCGCGCGTCACGCGCTCCATCGCGCCGACGGCGCGCTCGAGCGCCCGCACGAGTACCGGCGCGGAGGCGCCGAACACCGTGTCCGCCTGCCGTCCGAGCGACTGCTCTTCATCGAAGCCGAGCATGTGGCCCGCCGCGGGATTCGCATACAGCAGCCTGCCGCGAACGTCGACGGTGACGACGCCGCTGCGAATGTTCCGCAGGATGCTTTCCGCTTGCAGCTTGGCGTAGACGAGAGCCTGCTCCAGCTCTTCGCGGCTGTCCGCGCCTTCGCGGAGACGGCTGCTCAGGTAGGAGGTACCGAGCGCGACGACGGCGAACACGCAGATCTGCAGCAGGACGCTGAGGGCATTGGCGACCTCGCCGCTCAGCAGGAACACATCCATGAAGTAGAGCGTGATGCCGAGCGCCGAGATCAATAGGCCGGCGCGGGCCGGCATGAGGAGCGCGGCGAACGCCGTCACCAGGATGTAGAGCGCGGCAAACTGCGAATTCGCGCCGCCGGTGATGTGGACGATCGCCGTGACCAATGCGACGTCGAAGAGCGCCTGCAGGAGGCGGAAGGTCGCGCCGGTGCGGTCGGGCGCGACGCCGGCGTACCAGATCGACACACCTGTGAAGGTAAAAGCGCCGACGAAGGCCAGCGTCGCCAGGAGGGTGGCATGCACGTCCGCGCCTTCCCATCGGGAGAGCGCGGCGATGAAGATCGCGGTCGCGAGCGCCAACCGTCCCAGATAAATCCAACGGAGGACGCGACGTGTCTGAAACATGCGGGGAGGACTGGAAGGACGAACAGCTGACAGCTGGCGGCGATCGGCTGTATGTTTCGACGATCAATGATCGCAAGGAGTTACGTGGACACGGACCCATCGGCGACGCACTTCGGACTCGGGGCGATCGCCGCGCGCCTGCTCGCGGTTCTGGTGCTGGTGCTGGCAAACGCTCTCTTCGTCGCCGCCGAGTTCGCGCTCGTCAGCGCCCGGCGAAGCAAGATAGATGCGGCAGCGGCGGGTGGTGATCGAACCGCCCGGCTCATTCAGAGTACGCACGACCGCCTATATCGGTACATCTCCGGCACACAGCTCGGCGTCACCCTCTCGTCGCTCGCTTTGGGCTACATCGGCGAGGAGGCGCTCGCCGAGCTCGGGGACATCGTATTCGCGAAGTTCGGACTGCCGGTTCCCGCGCACGCCCTGCACACGGCGGCGGCCGTCGTCGTCGGCTTTCTGCTGCTGACGTACCTGCACATCGTCCTCGGCGAGCTCGTACCGAAAGCGATCGCGCTGGCGAACCCGGAAGGGGTCAGCCGGGTGTTGGTCCGGCCGCTCCGTTGGTTCTCGACCGTGTGCACGCCATTCATTTGGCTGCTCAACAGCAGCGCGACGGCGATGCTGCGGCTTTTCGGCGTGAAATCGCTCGACGAGGCGACGCGCGTTCATTCGCCGGAGGAGCTCCGCATGCTGGTGCTCCAGACCACCGCGCACGGCCGGTTGGATGAGACGGAAAGTACGATGTTGGCCAGAGTATTCGACTTCGCGAGCAAGAAAGCACGCGATGTCATGCGTCCGCGCACTGAGATCGTGGCCATCTCGATCGACGCCAGTGAGGCCGAGGTGCGCGGACTGCTGCGCACCGAGGGTTACTCGCGCTATCCGGTCTACCGCGAGGACCTGGACGACATCCTCGGACTCTTTCTCGCGAAGGATCTGTGGCTGTACGAGGGCGCCGAGCCGTTTTCCCTCACGCGGTTCGTGCGCGACGCGCACTTCGTCCCCGACTCGAGGCCGGCCGACCGGTTGCTCGACGACTTGCGACGCACTCGCGCGCACATGGCGATCGTGCTCGACGAGTACGGCGGAACCTCCGGCATCGTGACCATGGAAGATCTCGTCGAGGAGGTCGTCGGCGACATCTCGGACGAGTACGACGCGACGGTGCGCGAATCGCTCGAGATGAACGGCGTGCTGGAGCTCGCGGGCTCGCTGTCGCTGATCGACGTCCGCTCCGACCATCACGTCCAGATCCCCGACGGGAGCTGGTCGACGCTCGGCGGGTACGTCTTCTCGCGATTGGGCCGGCTGCCGCGCATGGGAGACCGGGTTCCTTTCCCCAATGGTGAGCTCGAGGTTGTGGCGATGGATGGCAGGCGCGTGGCGGCGGTGCGAGTGCATCGCACTACCCACGGCGATCGGGAGAAGTCGAACGGATCGGCGATGCCCGCGGCCGCGCGGACCGAGCCCGGCGGCTGATGGAGGAGGCGGCGCCGACGGATGGCATCCGCGTCGACGACCGCGTGTGGATTCCGCGCGCGGAGGTCGCATTCCGCGCGACGCGCGCCGGGGGTCCGGGCGGCCAACACGTCAACACATCGTCGACTCGCGTCGAGCTCTCGTGGAATTTGAAGGACTCGTCCGCGCTCGACGATGTGCAGCGACGGCGCGTACTCGCCGCCCTCGGCAAGCGCGTGACGGCCGATGGAGTACTGCGAGTGGTTTCGAGCGCGGGGCGGAGCCAGCGCCAGAATCGCGACACCGCCGAGGAGCGGATGGCCGAGCTCGTTCGCGGGGCGCTCGTCGTTCGCAAGAAGCGAGTCAAGACCAAGCCATCGCGCGCGGCGAAGCAGCGGCGGCTAGATGCGAAACGGCGCCGCGGCGAGACGAAACGCGAGCGGCGCCGGACTGAGGACTGAACACACCCTACTTCATGATCTCGGTCTTGGTGGTGATCGTGACCGTCTGCGGAATGTCGAGACTCATCGCCGGCAGAGTGACTTTGCCGAGCTGGTCCTGCGACACGACGCTGCTCAGATAGAGACCCATCGGCGTAATCAAGACTGTGCCCGCCGCTTTGCCGGACGATTCGATCGTGATTACCTGGCCATTCGACACGCCGGAGCCCGTTGTGGAGATGGTCGCGGTACGCGCGATCTTCCACGCTTTCTGGCCGGCCACAGTCGTATCGCCCATGATCTGATAGTTGCTCGTGACCTGTACGACGAGATCGATGCCCTGACGGCTGGTCTTGGTCGACACGGGCTCGGTCCAGGTGCTACCGGCCTTCGCGTTGGCAGGCAGTGCGAGGAAGAATCGCTCGAACGCCATCCCGATCTCCTTCGCGCCATCCGAGGTCGTGTCGCTCGGGCTACCTACGTAGCGCTTCCCGAGTGGCGACATGGTGCCGGTGTACTTGAAGCCGCGCATCTTCTGTACGTCAGGCACGGGAACCATGGGGTTGTCGCTCTTCGCGGTGCCGGAGTCGAAGGTGACCACGTACTGCAACGTGTCGCGCGACTTGGGCGAGACAGTGACCGTGACGTACTGCTCGCTCGTCACCGTCACCGCTGTCGTCTGCCCCTGCACCGTCTGGGACTGATGCGAGTTCGACGAGATGTGATACTTCGCGGTTCCCGGCGCGTACGTGATGCCCTGGGCACCCAGCGCCGGCGCCGAGAGCGCGATAGCGGCCGCGAGGACGCGCGTGGAGAATCTGTTCATGACTGTGGCTCCTGGGCGGCACGGGGCCGCGGCAGTGGATTGGTGGGTCTCGAAATCTACTTCACGATCTCCACTTTCGTCGTGATCGTGCCCGAAGTGGGACTTTCTATGCTCATGGCTGGAATCGACATCTTTCCGGTCTGATCCTGCGACGACCAGCTGCTCAGGTACAGGCCCGACGGCGTGAGGACCACCGAGCCTCTGGCCTTCGCCGTCGATTCGATGGTGAGACGTTGCCCGCTCATCACGCCAGCGCCGGTGCTGACCGTCGTTGCGGTGCGCGTGATCTTCCACGCCTTCTGGCCTCCGATCGTCGTGTCGCCGTCGCTCGCGATGCCCGCGAAGCGCTTGCCCGAGGGCGACATGACGCCCGTGAAGTTGAGACCACGGAGCTTGGTGAGATCGGGCTGAGGGCCCATCGGCATGCTCGATCTCTCGCTGCTCGAGTCGAGGACAATGATGTATTGGATGGTATCGCGCGCCTTCGCCACGAGCGTCACCGTGATGAACTGCTCTGCCACGATCGACACCTCCATCGTCTGACCCTGCATCTGGTGCGACTGGTGGTTCTCGGTCGAGACGTGGTATTTCGTGGTGCCCGGCGCGTAGGCGAAGCTCTGCGCACCGGCGACGGCGACGGACGAAATGCTCGCAGCCCCAAGAGCGCAGGCGAGGAGGTGCTTCATGGCCATGGCTCCCGAGCCGGTGCTGGGCCGACTGAATGGACGTGGTTCGGCGGATCGCGCCTAAAGATAGACGAGCGACCAGCACGTTGTCTCTTTTCGCGGCCTTGAATCGCCCCCACACGGCGCATACCATGACGGTAGATGCCCTCCCCAAGAGCGCGTAGCTCCGGCAGCACGCGACCCAACAACGACATCACGCGCGAGCGTCGACTCGCCTTCGGACGGCGGCTCCGCGCCTGGTATCGGGCGAACGGCCGCGATCTGCCCTGGCGCCGCACGCGCGATCCGTATCGCATCCTCGTCTCCGAGCTCATGCTCCAGCAGACGCAGGTGAGCCGGGTGGTCACCAAGTACGAGGACTTTCTCGACCGGTATCCGACGCTCGAACACATCGCGGCCACGACGCCCAAGCGCGTGATGGAAGCCTGGAGCGGACTCGGCTACTACGCTCGCGCGCGCAATCTGCACAAGCTGGCGCGATCGGTCTCGTCGCTCCCCTCCGAGCCGGTCGAGCTGCGCAAGTTGCCCGGGATCGGCGACTACACGGCGGGCGCGGTGGCGTCGTTCGCCTATGAGGTGCGGGCTCCGCTCGTCGACACGAACGTCGCGCGGGTGTTGCGCCGGGTCTTCGCGCCGGCACTCGACCCCAAGAGCACCGGCGGACGCAAGCGCCTCTGGTCGATCGCCGGGGAGATTCTGCCATCCACCGGCGCGGTGACCTACACGCACAACCAAGCGCTGATGGAGCTGGGCGCGCTCGTGTGTACGGCGCGCGTGATGCGCTGCGAGGCCTGCCCCGTCCGCTCCATCTGTGACACCGCGGCAACGATGGGGGCGGGCTGATGGATGGCCGCATGGTGCCGTATCTCGTTCCGTCCTTCATCGCCGCGCTGCTGTTCGCGCTGGTGTTCGTGTTCCGGCACAAGGAGCCGATCCAGCGGCTGATCAAGCTCGGCAGACTCGCGCCGGTCATCGTGCCGAGGGTCTTCGCGCTGACGACGTTTCTCGCCGGCGCGATTCTACTCTTCTCCGGAGCGACCCCCGACGCCGCCAAGCGCTTGCGATGGCTCAACGATTTCATGCCGCTCCCGATCGTCGAGGTATCGCACTTCTTCGCGAGCCTCGCGGGCGCTTCGCTGCTCGTGCTCGCCCGCGGGCTTCAGCGCCGGCTCGATGCCGCCTACCACCTCACCATCGCACTGCTCGGCGCGGGCATTCTCTTCTCGCTCCTCAAGGCGTTGGACTACGAGGAAGCGGTGATCCTGTCCCTGATGCTCGTCGCGATGCTGCCGAGCAGAAAATATTTCTACCGCAAGGCATCGCTGATCGAGGAGCGCTACACGAAGGGATGGATCGCGGCGATCTGCCTGGTCGTGCTCGGCTCGATACTGCTCGGCTTCCTTTCCTATCGCGATGCGCCAATGGGTCGCGAGCTGATCCTCCGCTTTACGGGATACTCGGAGGCGCCGCGATTCATCCGCGCGACGCTCGGTGTGGTCTTCGTTTTGATCATTTTCGCCGGCGCGCGCTTGATGCGGCCCGCGCGTCCGTCGCCCGCCCATGCGAGCGAGTCCGATCTCGACGCCGCGGCCACCATCATTCGCGAGCACCCGGAGGCCGCGTCGCAGCTGGCTTTGCTCGGCGACAAGTCGCTCATGTTCAACGAGAAACAGAGCGGCTTCGTGATGTATGGCGTCGCGGGACGGAGCTGGGTGTCGCTCGGCGATCCGGTCGCGCCCGACGAGGAAGTGGAGCCGCTGGCGCTGGAGTTCATCAAGCATGTCGACCGCCACGGCGGTTGGCCCGTCTTCTACAAGGTGAGCCGCCAGCATCTACCGACGTATCTCGATTTCGGCCTGAGCGTGGTGAAGATCGGCGAGGAGGCGCGCGTCAGTCTTCCCGACTTCTCGCTCGAGGGGTCCAAGCGACGAAATGTGCGGCGCGTGTGGCGCAAGGCGATCGAAGATGGTTGTAGCTTCGAGTTCGTGGACGTACCGGGCGTACCCGCACTGCTCCCCGAGCTGCGCGCCATCTCCGACGAATGGCTCGAGGAGAAAAAGGCACGCGAAAAAGGATTCTCGCTCGGCTTCTTCGACAACGAATACGTCAAGCGCTATCCGGTAGCGCTGGTTCGGAAGGAATCAAAAATTGTCGCGTTCGCGAACGTGTGGCCTTCGGGGAGGCGCGAAGAGCTCGAGGTCGACCTGATGCGCTTCTCGAAGGACGCGCCGCCCGGCGTGATGCGTTATTTGCTGGCCGAGACGATGCTGTGGGGCAAGGACGGCGGTTGGAAATGGTTCAACATGGGGATGGCTCCCCTCTCCGGGCTCAAGACGACGTCGGTGACGCCGGTAATGAACCAGCTCGCCGGCATGCTGTACTCGCGCGGCGAGCGATTCTACAATTTTCAGGGCGTGCGCAATTTCAAAGAGTGGTTCTATCCCATGTGGGAGCCCCGGTATCTCGTCTCGCCGGGGGGTGCGCTGCGCCCGGTGATCATGGCCAACATCGCCACGCTGATCGCCGGCGGACTCGAGGGAGTGATGCGTAAGTGAGTTTTCGGATGTCGAGGCGAACGGCGCTGATCGTGCTCGCCGCCGTTCTCATTCCAGCCGTAGGCGGCTTGCTCTATT
>JALZAE010000181.1 GCA_030948535.1 Gemmatimonadota bacterium
GCGTTGCGCAACGTCGACACCGGCGTGCGCAAGGACGGCGTCGTCACGGCGTCGATCGCGCTCCCGAAGATTCGCTACGCGAAGCCGGAACAGATTCTTCCGTTCCACGATCGGCTCCTGGCCGAGCTCCGCGCATTGCCGGGGTTCGAGCACGTGAGCACGAGCGTCGGCCTTCCGCCGGACGTCTTCGGGAGCGGCTCGGACTTTTTCGTCAGCAGCCGCCCGCCGGCAGCCGGTGAATTCTCGCCCGTCGCCGACGTCGTACTCGCCGACGGCGACTACTTCGCCGCGCTCGGCATCCCGCTCCACGCCGGCCGCGTCTTCGACACGCGCGACGACACGCTGGCGCCGGCGAGGGTAATGATCAGCGACGCGTTCGCGCGCAAATATTTTCCGACCGGCGACGCGGTCGGACAACGGATCAACATCGGCGGCACCGGCGACCAGAATGCGTACACGATCGTCGGGGTCGTCGGCGACGTGCGATATGCCGGCGTGGCCAGCAATGCGACGGTGGCGATGTACCTCCCGTTCACCCAGTTCGGGATGGGCGCGACCCGCGGCTTCTCGATCGTCGTGCACACCGCGATGGCGCCCGCCGACGTCGCGACGTCGCTGCGCACGGTCGTCCGGTCGATCGACCCCGAGCTCCCCATCGCGAAGGTGCGTACGGTGCACGAGCTCGTCGACGCGTCGGTCGCCGACAACCAATTCCGCACGATGCTCCTCTCGGCATTCGCGCTGTTGGCGCTCGTGCTCGCCGCCGTCGGCATCTACGGTGTGATGTCGTACGCCGTCGGCCGGCGCGCGCGCGAGATCGGCATCCGTCTCGCGCTGGGCGCCCGCTCGCGCCAAGTCTACGCGCTCGTCCTACGCCAAGGGCTCACCGTCGCCGGCGCCGGGATCGCGGCCGGCATCGTGCTCTCCTTCGCGGCGACGCGCGCCGTGTCGGGGCTGCTGTTTGGCGTGAGCGCGACCGATCCTCTCACCTTCGCCGTCGTGCCGCTGGTACTCCTCGCGATCGCCGTGGCCGCGTGCATCGTTCCGGCGCACCGTGCGGCGCGCGTGGATCCGGCGATCACGATGCGAGGGGATTGAAGAGCACCCTACCCCTAGCCGCTCGCCGTCAAGCTTTCGAAGTTACGGCAATGCCCTTCACTCTCATCTCCACCGAAGGTGAGATGTCGTTCGAGTTGCGCGCGGGGTCGCCGATGGTGGTGGGGCGCGCGTTCAGCAGCGACATACCGCTCTTCGATCCGACCATCTCGCGCAGACACGCGGAGTTGGAGTGCGAAGTGGGCGGGCTTCGCGTGCGCGATCTCGGGTCGAGCAACGGCACGTACCTGAACGGCAATCGCGTCGACGCGGCGCGGGCAACAGCAGGTGACCTGCTCACCTTCGGCAAGGTCGGCTTTCGCCTCAACGAGATCTCCGCGCCCGACGCCAAGTCGCTGACGCCGGCCGAGCTGACGGCCATCCCTCCATCGGAGCCGTTGATCGTGCGGCAGCGTCCGGTGGCGGACTCGGGATCGCTGCTACAGACGGCGCTCGACCATCGCCACGTCAACCGGCCATCCGGCACGCACCTCGGCGAGCGCACGCGCAACGAGAAAAAGCTGGCGCTGCTGCTGGAGGTCGCGAAGGGGCTGTCCCGCGCGGTCGACATCGATCTCATCCTCGATCAGATCGTAGGCTTCGTTTTCCAGATCATGGATGTCGATCGCGTGGCGCTGATGCTGGTCGATGAGGACGGCGCGATGATGCCCAAGATCGCGCGCGATCGGCAGGGCACGCTGCCCGGGCGCATCGTTCCGCAATCGATCTCGCGGCAGGTCGTCGACGCGAAGGTGGCGGTACTCTCGGACAACGCGCCGGAGGATGCGCGCTTCGGAGGCGAGTCGATCGTCCAGCAGCGCGTGCGCTCCGCGATGTGCGCGCCGCTCATTGGGAGCGAGACGCGCGTACAGGGCGTGCTGTATGTCGACAACCTCACCGCGACGCATCGCTTCGGCGACGAGGATCTGGATTTCTTGATCGCCTTCTCCGGCATCGCGGCGGTCGCGATCGAGAACAGCCGCTTCAGCGAGCGCATCCGGCGCGAGGCACTCGTCCGCAGCAACTTCGAGCGCTACTTCGCACCGAGTCTCGCCGCGCGCATCGCCGGCGCCTCGGGCGAGGTGCGGCTTGGCGGCGACAAGCGGCGGGTGGCCGTGCTGTTCAGCGACATCCGCGGCTTCACGCCCCTCTCCGAGATGATGACGCCGAGCGAAGTCGCGACGCTGCTCAGCGAGTATTTCACCGTGATGGTCGACTGTGTCTTCAAGCACGGCGGCACGCTCGACAAGTTCATCGGCGATGCGATCATGGCGCAGTGGGGGGCTCCGCTGGCCGCACCCGACGATGCCGACCGCGCGATGGACGCCGCGCTCGACATGATGCGCCAGCTCGAGACGCTGAACGAAGGCTGGCGCGATGCCGGCCGTCCGACGCTTCAGATCGGCATCGGGCTCAATGTCGGCGAGGTCTTCGCCGGCAACATCGGCTCGGAGCGGCGGCTCGAGTACACGATCATCGGCGATGCGGTGAACACCGCGGCGCATCTCTGCTCGGCCGCGGAGGCTGGGGAGATTCTCCTAACGGAAGAGATGCGCGACGCGCTGCACAGTCCGCCGCTGTTCCGCGAGCGCGCGCCGATCGAGCACAAGGGAAAGAGCCAGACGCTCACCGTCGTGAGCGTGATGCCGTGAATCTTCCCCCCGGATATGCCGCGGAGCTCGTGGGTGAGGCGACGTTGGTTGCACGGGTGAGCGTGCTGGCTGCCGCTCGTGAAGCGCTGGCCGAGGGTACGCTCTACGACTACGCGGCACATCATCCGGAGGCACGGCCGCTCTCTGGCCGTGGCGTGGCCTACGCGGTGGCGCTGCCCTACGATGCGGCGAACGTCGTGATCCGGCGCTCGCGTCATGGCGGTTTGCTGGCGCCCATGACGGGCGAGCTCTTTCTGGCGCCGACGCGCGCCCCGCGCGAGCTCGATGTCGCGGTACGGCTCGGCCATCTCGGCGTGCCGACGCCGGAGCTTCTCGCGTACGCGACATATCCCGCCGCGCCCCTGATGCGCCGCGCCGACATCGCGACGCGCGAAGTGCCGGCCGCCCAGGATCTGGACGCGGCGCTGCGCGATACCGAGGACGATGGGCGCCGAGGCGAGCTACTCGATGCCACCGCGACGCTGATGCGCGCGATGACCGCGGCTGGTGCCCGGCATCCCGATTTCAACATCAAGAACATCCTGGTGACGGGGCTCGCCGACGGCGAGCCGATCGAGGCGCTGGTGATCGACGTCGATCGCATCTGGTTCGCCGAGCCCGACTCCGATGCCGTACGCGACGCGAATTTGCGCCGGCTCGCACGCTCGGCTCGCAAGCGACGCCGCGACAACGGCACGCCGATCACCGAAACCGAGCTGAAGGGTCTGGCCGATGCACTGGGCGCCGCACTCGCCGATGAGAGCGCCCAGTGAGCAATGTGAAATACCTTAAGAATCCCGGGCTGTTGCTCAAGAAGCTGCAGTGGCAAGCGATGTATCGTGGTCCGCGTCGCGACATCACCGTGGACACGGCGAACGGCCGGCTCACCTTCGACAGCCGCGACAAGTTGATCGGCAAGCATCTGTACATGGATCGCGGCTACGAGGTCGATCAGATGCGGCGGTCGATCGAGCTGTTGCGTGACGGCGGCTACCTGTCGCGAGATGGCGGCGGCATCGTGCTCGACGTCGGCGCCAACATCGGGATGATCTCGATCGCCCTGCTCCGCTTCGGCTACTTCGAGCGCGGCGTGGCGTTCGAGCCGGGACCGGACAACTTTCGGCTCCTCGCGCACAACGTCCGTCAGAACGATTTGCACGAGCGCATCCAGTCGATGCCGTACGCGCTCTCGTCGGCGGAAGGACACCTGGAGCTCGAGCTGTCGACGTACAACTCGGGCGATCATCGCATACGCGCGACGGCGGGCGGCGGTGCCTACCATGAAAATGAGCGCGAGACGGTGCAGGTGTCGGTGCACACACTCGACGCACTGCTGGGCGTTCGGCCGAGCTTTGACCCCGGTGCCGTCGCGCTGGTGTGGATGGACATCCAGGGACACGAAGGCCATTTCTTCGAGGGGGCGCGTCGATTCTTCACGTCGCATCGCGTGCCCGTGGTGAGCGAGTTCTGGCCATACGGCATTGCGCGATCGGGGATGAGGCGCGAGCGCTACATCGCGATCGTCTCCGAGCTCTTCACGCATTTTTATTCCCGGCAAGGCAAGGCATACGGCAAGCGGCCGATCGACGAGATTGCCGAAATGTTCGATCTGTACTCGGGCCCGAAGCAGGTTACGGAAGCGATCTTCGTTCGCGACGCGTGATCCGGCGATGACCACGCCGCCGCTTCCCCCGATTGATCTTGCCGCGCCCCGGATCGCCATCGTGATGATGAGCGCGATCGGCGATGCGGTGCATGTACTGCCGGTCGTCAACGCGATCAAGCGCCGGGCTCCGCACAGCCACATCACCTGGGTCTTACAACCGGGGCCGGCGTCGCTCATTCGCGGGCATCCAGCGGTCGACGAGATCATCATCTTCGACAAGAAGCGCGGTTGGCGCGCGTTCGAGGATGTCCGGCGTGCGTTGACCGACCGGCACTTTGATCTCGTGCTCGCGCTTCAGGTCTACGTCAAGGCCGGAGTGGTCACGGCGATGCTCACATCGCCCGTGAAGCTCGGCTTCGATCGCGCGCGTGCGCGCGACATGAACTGGCTCTTCACTACACATCAGATTCCGGCGCATGAGCCGCAGCACGTGCAAGATCAGTACGTCGAATTTCTCGACGCGCTGGGCATCGACGTCCGGCCCTTTGTTTGGAACCTCGGCCCCTGGCCCGAGGAGCGCGTGTGGCAGCGACACTTCTATGCCGGCGTGACTGGTCCGGCGGCGGTGTTGGTGATCGGCACGACGCATCCACAAAAAGAATGGATCGGGTCGCGCTGGGCAGAGCTCTCCGATGCGCTGGTCGAGCGCTACGATCTCGTGCCAATACTGGCGGGCGGTAACTCGGCGCGCGAGAAGGAGACCGCGGAGGTGATCGAACGACACGCCCGGCACCCGTCGATGTCGACCCTCGGCATGCCCCTTCGCCAGCTCGTCGGCGTACTCGACGGGGCGGCCTTGGTGATCTCACTCGACACGGCACCGTTGCACATGTCGGTCGCGCTCGACCGGCCGACGATCAGCTTGATGGGCTACAACAATCCGAAGCGCGTCGGGCCGTACCGGAAATTCCACGATCTCCTCGTGGACGCCTACGGCGACCCGGGTGAAGATTACCCGATCAGTTTCGCGCACCGGCTCGATCGGATGTCGCGAATCACCGTCGAGGAGGTGCTCGAGCGGGTCGAGCGGTGGCACACCCGCTATCGTGAGGCCGATCTGCTCGCACGGCGATGATTGTCTTTGGGGGACGCTGCATGGACGCGCTGAACAAGTATTTTGAGTACATCGCTCACTTCGACAACAGCAGCGGCGTCGCGCTCGATCGCGCGCACAATCTGTTTCTGTTCGGATGCCTGGTGTCCCGCAAGCCGCAGCACGTGCTGGAGCTGGGAATCGGCAGCGGCTTCGTGAGCTGGACGGTGGTACACGGGCTTCGCTACAACACGCGCGGCTCGCTCACCTCCGTCGACAACTGGCTTGACTGGAAGGGCGTCGAGCCGCCGATCGCGGCGGAGTTGCGCGCCGCGGGCGTCGAGATCATCGCGCCGGTCGCCGAGAAGGATTTCGTGCGGTCGGCGCAGACCGATGCGTACGACTTTCTCATCTCCGACGCCGACCACCGTCGCAGTGGAAGCTGGATCGACGAGCATCTTCGCATCACGCAGCACGACGGATTCATGTTCTTCCACGACACGAATCATGAAGAGCGCTATCAGGGGCTGAAGGCGATCCAGTCGCGGATCGCCGAGCTGCAGCTCCCCCACTTCCACTTCACCGAGAGCTCGCGCGCCGACGAGCGGTGCGAGCGTGGCTGGCTCTTCGCCATCAACAAGAAGGACCAGGAGACGCGCACGCGCGCCGAGGTAACGCGGAAAGGCTTTCTGGCTACGCTGCTCCGCCGCTGATCGGGCGAAGCACATCCTCGTAGACCGCGGCGGTCTTTGCCGCCATGCGCTCGATCGAGAGCTCGGGCGCCCGAGCACGGGCGCCGGCGGCGACATGAGCGGCAAGATCGTGCTCGAGAATCAATCTGGCGATCGCCGCTCCAAGCGCGGCAGAGTCTTCAATCGGCACGAGAAGTCCCGACTTGCCATCCGAGATCACGTCCGGGATCCCGCCGGCTCGCGTCGCCGCGATCGGTTTGCCAAGCTGACAGGCGTCGAGAAGCACGGAGCCCATCCCTTCCTCTCGCGAGCTCAGCGTGACCACCGTGGCGGATGCCAGCAGCGCGTCCGCGTCGGTCCGGTATCCAAGAATGTGCAGCGCGCCGCCGAGCTCGAGCTGGTCGCGCACACGTTCGACCTCAGCACGTAGAGGACCGTCGCCCGCCATGAGCGCGTGCAACGCCGGCACCGCGCGCCGCGCCGCGGCGATCGCGCGCACGAAGTTGAGCGGATCCTTGTGCGGCACGAGCGCGGCAACTTGCACGACCAGCGGCGCGTCCCGCGGTACGCCGAGCGACTCGAGCGTCTCCGGCGACGCGGGGGCGATCGTGCGTGACAGGTCGGCACCGTCCAGCACGACAATGATCTTGGACCGCGACACGCCGCTACGCTCGAGGACTTCCGCGACAGCGCGCGAGATGGCGATCACTTTGCGCGCGCGCGCGTACTTCCATCGCGTCGCCGCGTTCGCTCGGAGCGGAAAATCGACCCGCCTCGTGACGACCATCGGCGTCGTCATGCCGAGCAGGGCAAGTGCGGCGAGTCCCACCGCGTGACCTGTGTGCGCGTGCACGACGTCCGCGTGCCGGGCAGCGCGGCGCAGTTGCAGAACGGCTCGCGGATCGCCCTCGAAAAGCGGGTCGCACTCGAGCACATCGATGCCGATCTCGCGTGCGCGCGCGGCGAGCGGCTCGGCGGCGCGCGCGGCGATGATGTTACGGTGACCCATCGCCCGAAGCGCTCGCGCGAGCCACAGCACTTGCCGCTCGCCGCCGCGCCACCCGCGCTCGGTCGCGACGTGGAGGATCGTGCGATGCGCCGCCGCCGGCGGCGTCACGTCGACGCGGGAGGAGAGCCGCCGGCGGCCCGGTACTGTGGGTCGTTGTACATCTTGAACTGGCGATAGACTTTCGGCACGACGCGTCCGGCGGCGACGTCGGTCAGGAGCTGCGTCAACTCGGCGGCGAGATCATCGCGCTGGATTTTGAGGATACCGAGCTTGTCCATGCAGCGCGCGCGGAAATCGGGAGCGGCATCCTCGCGCTCCGTCTGCTCCTGCATGTGATAGATCTTGAGCTCGATAATGCTCAGCTTGTCCGCGAGCCAGCCCACGGTCTCAGCCACGAGCCGCGCCCTGCCCGGTCTGCGCCGCGCGCGCGGCGCGCAGCACGGCTTCGTCGATGCGCTCGATGAGGTCGTTGCGCTGCTGGTTCAGCTTGTCGACGCGCCGCTTCGCCGTCGCGACCTGGTGATCATCATCGACGCGCGCCTTGTCCTCCTCGTGCCACAGCTCGGTGTTCGTCTGGGCCAAGCGCGAGATCAACATGCCTATCGTGTCGTCCATCAATGTCCCCGGTGAGAGCGTCGGCGCCGCCACGTGCGCGGCGCCTCTAACTTCTCGCCACGCGGCGCCCGCCGTCAACGGCGCGAGAGCTGGATCACCTCGGGACGGCCGAGCAGCTCGCGCACGCGCGTGAGCACTGCCGCCGCCGTCACGCCATGCATGCAGTCGTGTCCGATCGGGCAGTCGTCGTGCTGGCACTCGAGGCACGGCACGTTGGTATCGCGCACGACGACGGTCGTCGGCAGCCCCGCGTTCCACAGCACGGGCGAAGTCGCGCCGAAGATCGTGACCGTCGGCACATCGAGCGCGGCGGCCATGTGGGCGGGTCCGGTGTCGCCCGAGACGAATACGTGGCATCCCGCCAGCGCCCCGAGGAATCGACGAATCTCCATCTCGGGCATCACCACCGATCGCGGCGCCGAGCGTTGCATCTCGAGCACCAGCGCGGCGTCGCCGCGCGTGGAGAAGATCACGGGCGTGACGCCTTCGGCCGACAGCGCATGCGCGACGTCGGCGAAGCCCGCGACGTTCCAGGCGTTGGCGCTCTTCGCCGTCGACAGCAGCATGCCGACGCGAAGGGAGCCGCGCGGCACTCCAGCGTTCGCCAGATCCAGCTCGCCCAGCTCTCGCTCGGCGCCGGTGATGTAGAGGCGCGGCCGGCTTCGGTGCACGCTGACACCCAGCAGCTCGAGCAAGCGCTGCCGCTGCCGCACGACGTACTCGTGCGCGCGTCCGCCGCGGGGCAGCCGATGCGTGTACACCCAGCCCCAGCCCTTCACATCCCATCCGACGCGCTTCTTGGCGCCGCTCACCAACGTCAATGGCGCCGTGCGTGGACTCGATTGGACATCGATGATCCAGTCGTAGTGACGCGCTCGTATCTCGCGCCACATCCGAAGGGCGTGCTCCTGGTCATAGACGATGCGCTCCGAGATGAGCGGATGATGCTCGAGCATCGGCGCCGCCGCCGCCCCGACGAGAAAGTCGATCGGGACGCTTGGAAAGGCGCGCCGCAGATCCTCGAAGAGCGCCGTCGTCAGCACGACATCTCCGAAGCGCCGCAGCTGGATCACCAGGACGCGCCGTGGAGCAGACGGCAGGGTCATGGGTCGCCCGCACTCCACATCTTCGCGGACTTGAGAAAGCTGTAGAACGCCGACATTCCCGCCCAGATCACACCGGGCTTTCCATCGAGTACGCCGCCGCGAATGAACAGCCGGTAGAACAGCTCCCAGGGGATCCGCAGCACCTGCCACGATGAAAACCGCTGCCCTCGCTCCCGCCGCGCGAGCGCCATCGTCTCGGTGTAGCCGTCGATCTTCGCGACGTGCTCGGACAGCTTCCGGTACTGCACGTGATCCATCACGCCGGCCAACCGCGCCGAGCGTCCATCGAGCACGAGATGCGGATGGACGACAACCTGGTTGTAGCGGACGAGCCCGCGCTTGGCCAAGCGCAGCACCCAGTCGTCGCCCAGTCCGCCGTGCTTCATCCGCGCGCCCATGTAGATGATCTCGCGGCGCACCCAGTAGCCTTCGAGTGAATCCGGCGCGTCCACGACCGCGCGCATGCTGGCGGCCAGCTCGGGCGACACGCGCTCATCTGCATCGATCGGAAAAACCCAATCGCCGGCCGCGAGATCGAGCGCAGCCTGGAACTGATGCCCAAAATCATCGAACGGCCGATGCTCGACGCGCGCACCAGCCGCGCGCGCGATCTCCACCGTCCTGTCCTTGGATCCGTCGTCGAGCACCACGATCTCATCGGCCAACCCCTCCAGCGAGCGAAGGCAGTCCGGCAGATGTCGCTCCTCGTTGTGCACGATCAACACGGCGGACAGTCGTGGCATCACGAACCCGATCGGGGAATGGTGGATTGTATCGCGGGGCCGCGGAGGTCGCTATCCAGGAGCCACGGATAGACTACATGCGTGGTTGTGGTCGCCCATCCACGGTGAAAAGCAGCCGCGGATTTACGCAGATGGACGCGGATACCGCACAAACTTGCACACAACTGGCGTGCAGTGAGTGCCGTATCCGCGTCCATCTGCGTAAATCCGCGGCTCCTTTTTCACTCTTGATGAGAATGAGCCGTGACCTATCCGCCGCCCCCAAGCACAGAGTCGAGCGCGGCGATCGCCGGGGCGACGTCGAGACTCTCCAGCGTTCCATCCGCGGCATACACGTTGGCTCCGCTATTCTTGTACGGGGAGAAGATGCTCGAACCGCGGACGAGCATCACCACCGCCGGCTTCCGGAACGCCGACGCCGCGTGCGCGATGCTGGTGTCGGGGGTGAAGACGAACGTCGATGTGCCCACGAGCGCGAGTGCCTCGCGCAAATGTGGCGTCGACACGTATCGCCCACCTGATGCGGCGGCGATCTGGTCGGCGCGCGCGGCGTGCTGCGGCGCGCTGACGATGAGTATGCTCACGGCCGGCCAGCGGTGGCGCACGTGCTTGAGCACGGCGATGTAGCGCTCGTCGGGCCACGTGCGGTGGGCGAGCGTCGCCGAGACGTTGACCAGCAACCGCGGCGCATCCGCGGCAGCGACGGAGCGCCAGAGCAGCTCGGCGCGCGCCCGCTCGTCCGCGGTGAGCGCGAGCACCGGGCGCCAGTCGGTGCCGGCGAGGGGGACACCGAACGGCGTCGCCGTCATCGCCTCCTGCTCGATGTGATGCGTCAATGGCTCGCGTCCCTCGACGGGCAGCGTGTACGCGAAGTCGTTGCTTCGGCCGCCGATGCCGATGCGGTACGACGCGCCGCTCGCCGCCAGCAGCAGCAGCGTCGTCATGCTCGGCGTCAGAACCATCGGGTCGATCACGACGTCGTAGCGGTTGCGCCGCAGCCGTTGCCACACCTGCGGGAATGTGCGCCAATCGTGGCGATCGAATGGGATCACATCGCGAACGAACGAGAGGCCGTCCAGCACCTCGACG
>JALZAE010000193.1 GCA_030948535.1 Gemmatimonadota bacterium
GCGTCGTCGCGTCGGCGATGGTGAATGGCACATCGAGGATGCGCGCCAGGGTCTGCGCCAGCAGCGTCTTGCCGACGCCGGTGGGGCCGATGAGCAGAATGTTCGACTTGTCGAGCTCGACGTCATCATCGCGCGTCGACTGACAGTTGATGCGCTTGTAGTGGTTGTAGACCGCGACGGCGAGCGCCTTCTTTGCACGCTCCTGCCCGATCACGTATTGGTCGAGAACGTCCTTGATCTCCTGCGGCACCGGGACCTGCGTGATCGCTTCCGCGACCTCGCGCTCTTCGTCCTCGGCGAGGATCTCGTTACAGAGCGAGATGCACTCGTTGCAGATGTAGACCGAGGGCCCGGAGATGAATTTCCGAACGCTGTCTTTGGACTTTCCGCAGAACGAACAACGGAGGTGTTTGTCGTGCGACATGGGGACCCTGGTGACCGTCAGGTGAGGCGTGCAGCGAACGTCGGTCGATCGTGCGGGACTACACGGTCGGATCCGGAGGAGAACCGGAGCGGCGGGGCTGCGCGAACCTTAACCCTACCTTCAAAAGATGGTCAAGAGGCCCAGGCGTCACGCCGCTCGTGAAGGAATTCACAAGGCGGTTGCTTTCTTCTCACCAACCGGTTCCGCGGGGCTGCGGTGCGCGACGATGCTGTCGACGATGCCATAGTCCTTGGCCTCCTCCGCCGACATCCACCGATCGCGCTCGATGTCGCGCTCGATCTGCTCCACCGCGCGTCCCGTGTGCTTGCCGTACAGCTCGTTCATCTTGTGCCGAAGGTACAGAATTTCCTTCGCCATGATCTCGATGTCGGCCGCGGTGCCCTGCGCGCCGCCCGAGGGCTGGTGCATCATGATGCGCGAATGCGGTAACGCGCTGCGCTTCCCCTTCTGCCCCGCCGCGAGCAGGAACGAGCCCATGCTCGCCGCCATGCCCATGCACGTCGTGCGGATCGGCGCGTTCATGTACTGCATCGTGTCATAGATCGCCATCCCCGCCGACACGCTGCCGCCCGGTGAGTTGATGTACAGATGCACATCGCGCTCGGGATTGTCGGCCTCGAGGAACAGCAGCTGCGCGATGACGATGTTGGCGACGTCGTCGTTGATCGGCGTGCCAAGGAAAATGATTCGGTCCATCAGCAGCCGCGAGAAGATGTCGTACGTCCGCTCGCCGCGGCTGGACCGTTCGATGACGTAGGGTGGGTAGATCGAAGCCATGGTGGTGAATCCCTGAGTGTAGGACCGCTGAACATGGGGACGGCGAACGGGGTGCGGGGAACCGTACCCCGTTCGCCGCACCCCGCACCCGCCGTTACTGCACGTCGTTCTTCTCCAGCAACCAACCGTACACTTTGTCTTCGGTAATGCTGCGCTCGAGCTCGGCCAGACGTCCCGCCTTCTGCAACGACGCGTAGACCTTACCCGGGTCGGAGTTGTTCTTCTCGGCCACCTCGGCCACTCTCGTGTCGATGTCGGCTTCGCTCGCCTTGAGCTTCTCGCGCTCGGCGATCGTCTCGATCACCAGATCACGCCGCACCTGCCGCTCCGCGACGCTGCGGAATTCGCCGGCGAATTTTTCGCGCTCCGTTTCCGGAATCTGATACGCCTCGGCGTAGCTCTGGATGAGCTGCTGCACCCAAACCTGCGGCACGTCGAACGGGTTCGCGCTGATGATCTCGTCGACGAGACGCTGCCGCACTTCGGCATCAGTCTCGCGCTGCGCCATGCGCTCGAGATCGGTGCGCACCGCCTTCGTCAGCGCGTCGACGGAATCGAAATCGCCGGCCTCGCGCGCGAAGGACTCATCGAGCGCGGGAAGCGACTTGCGCTTCACATCGACCACCGCGGCGCGGACCATTTTCGTCTTGCCCCGCTGCGACTCGTCGGGAAAATCGTCGGGCCACTTGACCTTTCGCTCTGTTGTTTCGCCGGGCGCGGTCTCCATGATCACTTCTTCGATCGCCGGGATCGCCTGACCCTCGCCGAGCACCACGCGGTACTCCTTGCCGTCGCTCATCGCGCCGGACTCATCCGCCGTGGCGAGATTCACCGTGACCATGTCGCCGGGCATCGGCTTATCGGTCACCGGTGACCACGCCGCACGCTGGTCACGCAACTGATCGATCTGCTCGCGCACGCTGTCGTCATTCACCACGCGCGGCGTCCGCGTGACGCGGAATCCCGTCGTGCGCTCGAGCTTGAGCTCCGGATGTACCTCGAGGTGCAGCTCGAAGGTGAGCGGCTTGCCGTCGTTGAACTCGAGGTTGTCGATGTGCGGCTGGCCGACGACGCGCAACTTCTGTTCGTCGACCACCTGCTTGAACGCGCCTTGTACGAGTGCTTCGATCGCTTCCTGCCGGATCGCCTCGGCGAAGCGCTTGCGCACCATAGCCGCCGGAACCTTCCCCGGTCTGAAGCCAGGAAGGCGCACCTTGGTCGCATACCGGGTCGCCGCTTGCTCCTCGGCCGCGATCACCTCTTCGACGGGAACCGACACCGCCAACAGGCGCTCGGTACCCTCGGATTTCTTTGGCGTGATCTCGAGGTTCATGCCGGAAACATATACGGTACACCCAGCAAGCGAATAGCGATCAGTAGGTGATCAGTGGGGATGGAGCGCGTCTACTGACATCTGACATCTGACATCTGACGACTGTCTTTGTGATACTGCCGGCCTACCGCGTGTTGGAAACAAGTGAGGGACAACTAATCCGCCGATAACTCATCCAGCAGGAAATTCATCGGCGACGCGGCCGAGGTCTCAACACGCGCGGCAAGGATGCCCGAGTGACCACAACAAAGGGAGCATGAGCGTGCGGATCAACACGAACGTCTCGGCGATCAATGCCGGACGAAATCTCGAGATGACGCAGAACGCGGTGAACGCGTCGATGTCGAAGCTGTCGAGTGGCTTTCGCATCACACGCGCGGCGGACGACGCGGCAGGGCTGGGGATCGCGAACAAGATGCGCTCCGACATCGGCGCGCTCACGCAGGCATCGAACAACGCGGCGCAGGCGAACTCGCTGTTGCAGATCGCGGAAGGCGCCACGAACAGCATCTCACAGATGCTCGATCGTTTGAAGGTGCTGGCGACGGAAGCGGGCTCCGACACCGTCGACGCGAGTGGCCGCTCGCGCATTCAGGAAGAGTACGTGCAGATCTCGGCCGAAATCGACCGCACCGTCAAGAGCACCAAGTTCCAGGGCTCCACGCTGCTCGACGGCACGTTCGCCAACTTCGTCGATGGCGGCACGCCCGGCGCTGGTCTGTCGGTTGCCGACGTCAATGGAAACGTCACCGTCTCCGGCGCGCATTCGCTGCTGCTCAATGCGAAGGTTGGTTACACCGACACGCCCGGCGCGGCCGGCAAGAACACCCTGGCCGACCTGCAAATTTCCGGCACCACGGCTGGCACCTACACGCTGACGGAGACGCAGAGCGGCGGCGCGGGTACCGTCTACGACCGCATGACGCTGACCGATGGCGGCGGCAACACGCAGACGGTGGCGTTCGGAGCGGGCGGCGCGCAGCAGATCAACTTCTCGCAGTTCGGCATCACGCTGAACACGTCGGCCGCGTTCACGAACACGAGCGCCGGCGGCACGATGTACGCCGTGGGTAACAACACGGTCGTCGTCGGCGGCACGAACAAGGGCCAGTTCCTCGTCGGCTCCTCGGGCAGCTACGGCACCAGCGGCAACGACTACATCGCGTTCAAGAACCTGAACATCAGCTCG
>JALZAE010000199.1 GCA_030948535.1 Gemmatimonadota bacterium
GCGACGTACTGGCGCGCGAGCCGCGCCGCGCGGATCGTGGCTGCCGCGAAATACTCCACCCACTCCCCCACGCCGTCGCCGCGGAAGCGCGTCAGCCCCGCGACGTAGCGATCCTTCGCGTCGGCGAAGATCACGCTCACGGGCGGCAGGAATCGTGGCGCGAGGCCGCGACGCTTGAACACGACGTGCACCAGCGCGCGACCGGTGCGCCCGTTTCCGGCCTCGAACGGGTGAATGGTCTCAAACTGGGCGTGGACGACCGCAGCCTGCACGAGCGGCGACAGCGTGTCATCGTTGATCGCGACGCACAGATCGTCGAGCAGCAGGGCAACATCTTCCGGCGGCGGCGGGACGAAGTCTGCCCCGCATGGGTTGTAGTCGTTGCCGCCGATCCAGTTCTGCCGCGTTCGCACCCGCCCGCCAATGAGGTGGTGCGTGCTGGGCGCGAGCAGTCGGCGATGGATCGCGGCAATTTCTTGCCGCCCGAACCGACGTACTTCCGTCGCGTCGGCAACGGCGAGAACCATTGCGTCGATGTTTGCGAGCACCTCGCTGGCTGTGGATCCCGGTGTCATCCCGGATTCCGACTTTGCCTCGGCCCGCGCCAACTCGCGAACGCCAAGTTGCATCCCCTCCACCTTCGAGGACGCGATTGACTCGGTGCGGAGGAGGAGCCGAGCCAGCGGCGCCAGCGCCGGGCCGCCGTGATCGTTCAGCTGGCGGATCGCGTGCTCGGCCTCCGAGACGAGGCCGGAGAGCCGTGCGTCGAGGTTTAGCGTGAGCGAGGACAGTGCGTCCGGTACGAACGCTTTGTATGCGCACGCTCGCTTATAGGCGGCCGGCGAATCAATGGTCGGGTCGGACTGCCAGCGTCGCGGCATCAAGCGCCCTGGCAACTTGTCCTCCACAGGCCGAGCTGCCTGTCACGGCACAAGGGTGGCAGCGGCCCCGGACTGGAATGAGGGTTGGCGATAGTCCTCTTATATACTAAGCGGAACTATGGCAAGGCGCTACTCCCGGATGCGAGAACAGCGCACGGCTTTGAGATCCAGCTGCTCAGTGTCGGCGGACGATCGTCAATTCGATCGTGGAGGTACACCAAACCAAAATCGCGGATTGGGGTCTACCGCGCGAATATGTCGAGCGCTTGCATACACCGCCGCGCAGGACATCCAGCTTGGCGAGCCCGACGTATCTTTAGATGAAAGATGTTTGTGCACCGCGCGCTTGCATCCAGACGTAGCCACCGTTGCCGAGTTGAAGATGGAGCTCCGAAGCAGACCCTCGCGCATCTCGGCGCCCACAAACTACTCAGAGCGGAGCGCGGTGTTCGGATCAACGCGCGCCGCGCGCCACGCCGGTAGGAGGCTCGCGGCAAATGCGACAACCATGAGGATGAGCGAAACGCCCGCGAAGATCACCGGATTGCGCGGCGATGTGTCGTAGAGTAACGGGGCGACGAAGCCGCCTGCAGGAAGTGACGCGACGATGCCGACCGCGACGCCGATGGTCACGACGCGCAGACCTCGAGCGTTACCAGTTGCACGACGTCGCGCGCACGCGCGCCGAGTGCGACCCGCACGCCCATTTCCCGCGTGCGCTGGCTCACCGTGTAGGCGAGCACGCCGTACAGCCCCACCGACGCGATGAGGAGGGCCAGCATCCCGAACGTCCCGAACATGGTTGCACCAACCCGCCATGCGCGAAGATCGGGCGCCACCAAATCTTCGTACGATTGCACGTCGGCGTACGGCATGTCGGAGGTGAGCGCTTGCAGCTCGCGGTGGATCGCGGCGGCGACGAGTTGCGGATCGCCAACCGTTCGCACGAGGATCGCCGAAGGCGGCCGTTGACCAAACGAGGGATGCGTGCGCGGTAAATAGATCTGACTGCGCTCATCATCAATCAATCCGAACATCAAGACGTCTTGGACGATTCCGACCACAAGCGTGCACCCTTTGTCGCTGCCAAGCACGACGCACGATCCAAGTGGCGAGATGCCTGGCCAGTAGTACCGCGCCAGCGCTTCGTTCACAATCGCTATCCGTGATGTGCCGCGCATGTCCTCGGGAAGAATGCTACGGCCTTGCGTGATGCGGGCGCCTAGTGTGCTGAAGTATTCGTCGTCGATTACGTTGAAGTATGGACCGCCATGTGGGAGTGCCGGGAGCGAATCACGACCGGTGATCTTTATGCCCATGCCAGCAGCCATGTACTTCGGCACGCCACCGCTCGGGACGGTGACGTGCACCACGCTCGGCACATGACGCACCCGATCGAGCGCGCGCTCATAGATGCCGCGCGCCCGCGCCGTGTCGTTGCGCAGCAACCTCGCGGAGTAGTTAGAAATCGCTGTGCGACCGATCAGGCACTCGCCACGCCAACTCCGTCGTAGAGAATTTCGAAATGGTTGAGCTGTGTCAAACGACGCGCTACAGTCCGCGGAATGCTTTTGCGCGCCGTCGTCTACGGTACCGTGGAAGGAGAGCGGCGGACTCCAATTGCTATCAGCCGGTTGACCCGCGCCACCACGGGCGGCTGACTTTAATTCGTCGGAGCTCGCGCATGATCGCCGCACCGCTACGCGGACTGTTCTTCGCTGGCCTCTACGTTTGGCTACACGTCGCTCCCAGCGCGATGGCTGGACAGGTCGTCCGCGGGACGGGGCGGGAGCTGGGCTCCGAACGGCCCCTTGCCGGCGTCATCGTCACGCTCGTCCCGGCGCGGGAAGTCCCTCGCGCGGCGTTGACCGACGAGACGGGTCGCTTCGCGATCACCGCACCGGGTCCGGGTAATTATTGGGTCGAAACGAAGAGGATTGGCGTTCGGCGCTCGGCGAGCGCCTCCTTCGCCCTCGCTGCGGGGGAGACACGCGAGCTAACAATACGTGTCGACGCGCTCCCGGCGGTGCAGTCTCCGATCGTCATTTCTGAGCGCCAACGATGCACCGCGATCCCCAGCGAGCGGGAGGATACCGCGGAGCTGTGGGAGAACGCGCGCGCCGCGTTGGTTGCCTCGCAGCTGAGCGAGGCAGGACATCGGTTCGGCGTGTCGATGGTTCGGTACACGCGGGATCTCGATCCACGCACGCTCGCGGTGCGATCCGACACCCGGTATCCCGCTGTGGGATGGACGACCAATCCCTTCAAGAGCGCGAGCGCGGAGGAGCTCAGCGCGCACGGCTATGTGGTCGACGGACCGCAGGGAACCATGCTCTATCGCGCTCCGGATGCACAGGTCCTTCTCTCCCCAGCGTTCGTTCGCGATCACTGTTTTCAGGCCGTGCGGGGCGCGCGCGAGACGGCTGGCCTCATCGGCATCGCATTCGAGCCAGCCGCCGATCGGAAGCTACCTGACATCCACGGCGTGCTCTGGCTCAACGAGGCGACGGGCGAGCTTCATCACGTGGATTTCTCCTACACGAACCTCCGTAATCTAAACGACGTCGAGGGCCACCAGCACCTCGGTGGGCAGGTCATGTTTGCGCGGCTTGCCTCCGGAGCATGGTTCGTTCGTCGCTGGTGGCTCCGGCTCCCTATCTTGGTGCGCGTCGACGAGTACCTGGGTGTCTCGCGGAGTACGGATCGTGTACCGCGACAGCGCCTCGTCCTCGATGCGATTCGAGAGGACGGGGGCGAGGTCGCCGTCACGTCGGTTCCTAAATATCCGACGCCGCCGCGTGCGACGATCACCGGCACAGTCGTCGACAGTGGAAACGGCAGCCCCGCCAGCGGAGCACGGATCGCGCTCGGTGGCACGGCGTTTCAGAGCGTAGTGGCGTCCGACGGGCGTTATGAGTTGGACTCTGTCCCAGTGGGCGTATACGTCCTCACCGTGCGGCACG
>JALZAE010000207.1 GCA_030948535.1 Gemmatimonadota bacterium
AGGTAGAGGAGCATCACGACGCCGGTTTCCGCCGCGACACCGGCAAGTGCAATGAATCCGATCGCGACGGCGACGCTCAGGTGGTAATCCAACGCCCACATGAGCCACACTCCGCCGACGAGCGCGAACGGTAGTGAGAGCAACACGAGCGCGCTCTCCGCGACGCTCCGAAAGTTGGCATAGAGCAAGAGCACGATGAGGAGCAGCGTGACAGGGACGACGACACGCAGCCGCCGGGAGGCGCGCTCGAGCGATTCGAATTGGCCGGACCACTCGAGCCGATAACCTGGGGGTAGCGCGAGCGAACCGCCGAGGGCGCGTTTGGCGTCGGCGACGTAGCTGCCGATGTCTCGGTCTCGAACGTCGACGTAGACGACAGTGTTGAGCGTCGCGTTCTCCGACTTGATGAGCGCCGCACCGGGCACGAGTCGCAATTGCGCCACCTCGCGCAACGGAACCTGGATGCCGTTCGCTCCCGAGACGAGCATGTCGCCGACTTTGTCGGGATCGTCGCGCAACTCGCGCGGGTAGCGCACGAGCACGCCGAAGCGCTCGCGGCCATCGAGCACCTGGCCAACATCGAGACCGCCGATCGCCGTAGCCACCGCCATCTGCACCGCGTCGGCCGCGAGGCCGTACCGAGCGGCCGCCGGGCGATCGATCGAGACGTCGAGATACTGCCCACCGAGTGCGCGCTCCGCAAAAACGGAATTCGTACCGGGCACGCTCGACAACAATGTTTCGATCCGCGCGCCGATCGAGTCGAGGACGGCGAGATTGGGACCGAATACCTTGATCCCGACCGGTGTCTTGATGCCGGTCGCGAGCATGTCGAGGCGATTCTTGATCGGCATCGACCACATGTTGGCGACGCCGGGTGTGCGCACAGTGGCGTTCGCTTCACGCACGATCGAATCGTAGGTGACGCCGGGCCGCCAGCGCGCCCGGTCCTTGAGGATCGCGATCGTCTCGATCATCGACATCGGTGCCATGTCGGTCGCGCTCTCCGCGCGCCCGATCTTGCCGAGCACCATTCGAACTTCCGGAATGCGGGCAAGCGCCGCGTCTCTCTGCTGCAAAATCATCTTTGCTTCATTCGGCCCGACCCCGGGAGAGAGCGAGGGCATGTCCATCACAGACCCTTCGTTGAGCGATGGCATGAACTCGCTCCCGAGCCGGTTCCACGGCACCAGCGTGGCGAGCAGGACGAGCGCGGCGACGCCGATCGTCGGCCAGCGATGGCGCAGCACGAACCGGATCACCGGGCGATAGATGAAGATGAGTGCCCGGTTGACCGGATTCGCCGCTTCGGCCTTCACCCGGCCGCGGATCACGAGGGCCATCAGAACGGGCACGAGCGTGACAGATAATAGCGCGGACGATGCCATCGCCAGCGTCTTGGTCCATGCGAGCGGCTTGAACAGGCGGCCCTCTTGGTCGCCCAGTGCGAAAACAGGAAGGAAGCTCGCCGTGATGATGAGCAGCGAGACAAAGAGCGCCGGCCCGACCTCCTGCGCCGATTCGATCACCAGCTGCGTTCGAGTGCGTGGCTGGCCATCCGCGTCGTTCCGTTCCATGTGCTTGTGCAGATTCTCCACCATCACGATCGCCGCATCGATCATGGCGCCGATGGCGATGGCGATGCCGCCGAGACTCATGATGTTCGCCGTAATGCCGAACACGCGCATGGCGAGAAAGGCCATCGCGATACCGATCGGCAGCGTAAGAATCGCGACGAGCGCGCTCGATGCGTGGAGGAGAAAGAGGAGCGCGACGAGCGCCACGATGATCGATTCCTCGAACAACTTCTCCCGGAGTGTGGCGATCGCGCGCTGGATCAGTCCCGTGCGATCGTACCCGTCGACGAAGGCCACGCCCTTGGGCAGCGCCGGCGCAAGCGCGGCCATCTTCGCCTTTACGCGTTCAATCACGCCCAGTGGGTTCTCACCGTAGCGCATGATGACCCAGCCCGTGACGATTTCGCCGCGCCCATTGAAATCCGCGATGCCACGCCTGAGTGCCGGTCCAACACCGACGGTCGCCACATCGCTCACGGTGATCGGGACGCCGCCAGCGCGCGTCTCGATGGTAACGGCGCGAATGTCGTCCGGCGACGCGAATCGTCCGCGACCGCGCACCACGATCTCCGAGCCTCCCATTTCCAACGAGCGGCCACCGACGTCTTGATTCGCCGCGCGGACCGCATCGGCGACTTGCGTGATCGACAGTCGGTATCCCAAGAGCTTCGCGGGGTCGACCTCGATCTGGTACTCCTTCTCGAATCCGCCGAAAGACGCGATCTCAGCCACACCGGGCACCGCCGTCAGCGCGGGACGAATCGTGAAGTCCTGGAGCGCGCGGAGATCGGCGAGCGTGCTCATCCCCGTCGTATCGGCGACGATGTACTGCATGACCCAGCCGACACCTGTGGCGTCGGGCCCCATCATCGGCATCGCGCCTGTGGGCAGCTTCGATTGGATGCCGTTCAAGTATTCCAGTACGCGCGAGCGCGCCCAATACAGATCGGTGCCATCCTCGAACACGACATAGACGGCGGAGACGCCGAATTGGCTCATGCCGCGCACGACCTTCGTGTGCGGCACCTTCAAGAGCTCGGTCTCGATCGGATACGTGA
>JALZAE010000238.1 GCA_030948535.1 Gemmatimonadota bacterium
GATCTACACCATGGGCATCGACGGCTCGACCGTCCGGCGCCTGACGAATGCGCCCGGCTACGACGGCGGCGCCTTCTTCTCGCACGACGGCAAGAAGATCGTCTATCGCGCCAATCATCCCACGGACCCCGCCGAGCTCGCGCAGTATCGCGATCTGCTGAAGCAGTCGATCGTACGCCCGAACAAGATGGAAATCTTCGTCATGAACGCCGACGGGACCGATCAGCACGCCATCACGCAACTTGGCGGTGCCAACTTCGCCCCGTATTTCACGCCCGACGACAAGCGCATCATTTTTTCATCGAACTACAAGAACCCGCACAGCGGCAACTTCGATCTCTATCTCATCGACGCCGATGGATCCAACCTCGAGCAAGTGACCACGCAGCAAGATTTCGACGGCTTCCCCCAATTTTCACCTGACGGCACGAAGCTCGTGTGGGCGTCCGGAAGAAAGTCGGTTGAAGCGCGAGGGTTGAACATTTTTATCGCGGATTGGAAGAAATAAGAGAAGGGTTCGGGGCTGGGGCGCTCAAAAAAAATGTCCCTTGGCCGGCGCGCCAACCTCCAACGCAGCAATCTCCCGGCACTCGCCCGCAACCAGCTCCGGGAAATCCGCACCGACGCCCGCACGCGCGCGACGAGCGCGACACCCGTGATGGCCCGCGCGCATTGGCAGGACGTGGTGGATCGGGTTGATGGAATTCTCGATCCGCGTAAAGACACATGAAGGAGCTGTGAGGTGCCAGGTGTTGAGGTGTTAAGGCGCCTGGAAAGACCTCTTCGGCGACCAAACACCTAGCACCTAACACCTAACACCTTAGGTTCTCAGTACACACATCTCGGGGTAGCGCCAATGGGTGGTCTCATCTCCGGCGGAATCGTCGCGCTGATCGTCTTGTTCATCGCGTCGAAGACGATCAAGGTCATCGGGCAGGCGGAAGTGCTGGTGATCGAGCGGTGGGGCTCGTTCAATCGCGTCGCGCGGTCTGGGCTCAACATCCTCATCCCCGGAATGGAGCGCGCGAAAACGATCGATGTGCGCTACTTCGAGGCCGATCCCGGCGGCGTGAAGCGCGTGACCTCGGGCTCCACCTCTCGCATCGATCTGCGCGAGCAAGTGCTCAGCTTCCCGAGCCAGCCGGTAATCACGAAAGACAACGTCACCATCGACATCGATGCCGTTCTCTACTACCGCATCGCCGATCCTCAGAAGGCGGCGTACGCAATTCAGAATCTTCCCTTCGCGCTCGAGACGCTCACCCGCACCACGCTCCGCAACATCGTCGGCGACATCGAACTCGATCAGACGCTCGCCAGCCGCGACATGATCAACAAGCGCATGCGCGACACGATCGAGGAAGCATCGATTGGATGGGGCGTCGACGTGACGCGCGTCGAGCTACAGGCGATCGAGCCCCCGCGCGACATTCAGCAGTCGATGGAATTGCAGATGCGCGCCGAGCGCGAGCGACGCGCAGCCGTGACCAACGCGGAAGCGTCCAAGCGCGCCGCGATCCTCGAGGCCGAGGGCGTCCAGCAATCGCAGGTGAGTCGCGCGCAAGGCGAAGCGGAAGCCGCCGTGCTCCGCGCCAAAGGTCTCGCCGAAGCACGACTCGCGATGGCCCAGGCCGAAGCCGAGGCGATTCAACGCATCTCGGCCGCGCTCCCCGATGGACAGGCCGCCACGTATCTCCTCGGCATGAAATATCTCGAGGCGCTGCCGCTGCTCACGCAGGGCAAGGGCTCGACGATCTTCCTGCCGAGCGAGGCGACGGGCGTCATGGGCGCGCTTGGCGGACTGAAGGAGCTCCTTACCCGCGCCGGCACGGCTTCCATGGCGGACTCCGGGGAGCGATCGGCGTCGCGCCAGCCGGAGCGGCCGCCCGCGCCCCACATCTCGGCGGTCATCGGAACGCCGTTCGTTCCCCCGACGACGGATAGCGGCAAAAGGAGCTGACGTTGGCGAAGATCACACGCGAGCGCGCCGAGCGCATCGCCAAAGCGCACGCGTGCGAGAACTGCGGAGAGTACAGCTACAAGAAGTTGGCAGTGAAGCCATCATCGCCCGAGCTGCTCGAGGAGTTCGGCGAAGTGTGGCACGCGACCAAAACCTGTGGCATCTGCGGCATGATCCACGAGATGGGAATCGACGCCGACGGAGAGGTCGTGTACGTGACGTGAGCCGCCGATTCCTTGGTGCCTTCAAAAGCAAATGCAGCCGCGGGTTTCCGGGATCGACGCGGATAGGTCAACAACAATAATTTTGCTGGTTTACAAAAAGACGCTCTGCCGCTGTTGATCTATCTGCGTCGATCCGCGGAAATCCGCGGCTGCCTTTTCGTCGTTCAGCAGCGGAATTCGCGGCTCAGCGATCGGCGGCGGCGGGCTGGCGCGAGAGGGGCGAGGTCATGAACGCCTCGAACAAGGCCGGATTCCACCACCGCTTGCATGCGTGCATTTCGGCGATCGCCTCATCGTGCGTCATCGCTCCGCGATAGCTGCGCGTCGTGGTGAGCGCGTCGTAGACGTCGACGGCGCAGATGAGATGCGCGGTCGTCGGAATCTCATCGCCGCGTAATCGGTCCGGGTAGCCGCCGCCATCGTAGTGCTCGTGGTGCGAGCGCACGATCGGCTTGAGATTCCACGGAAATTCCACGGCCGCCAGCAGCTCGAGTCCGTACACGGGATGCATCTTCATCAGGTCGAACTCGTCGGGCGTGAGCCGGCCGGGCTTCGAGAGAATCTCGTGCGGCACACGGATCTTCCCGAGGTCGTGCAGATACGCGCCCATGCGCAGCGTCGTCAGCTCGATGTCGTCGAGTCCCATCGCCGTCCCGAGGATGAATGCGTAGTTGGCGACGCGCTCCGAATGACCGAAGGTGTAGCTGTCCGTCGACTCGATCGAGCGGCCCCAGCCGCGTACCATCTGCAGATAGACGCTCTCGAGTCGTTGCACCTTCGTCGCCGTCTCGACGAGATCGCGCTTGGCGTTCACTCGGCCGAACAATCGGTGCGCGGCGTTGAGGAGGCGTAGCGCTTCCTGATTCTGTCCCTGTCCCTGGTACAACACCGCCAGCTCGCGCGCCGCCTCCGCCTCCGACAGCGGAGATCCGGAATCGCGCGCCAGGTCGACCGCGGCCTTGAAGCGCGCCTCGGCGAGCACGGGCATCCCCGTCTCGCGATAGATCACGCCCAGCATTTTGTACGCGTCTGATTTCAGCTCGCGCGTTCCCATCTGATCGAAGATGCGGAGCGCCTCTTCCGCCGAGCGGCGCGCATCCTCGTATCGTCCGCGCGCGACGAACACCTCGGCCCGGTTGATCAAGGCGTGTCCGCGCAGCAATCCATCGCCCGCCGTGTCCGCGTAGCGGAGCGTGGCGTTGAAGTACGCATCCGCGTCGTCCCAGCTCTGCCGGTCGACGCTCAGCATGCCGAGGTTGAGATACGTCACCGCGCAACCGCGCTCCGAGCGCGCTTCGGTGTAAGCATCGAGCGCGCGCTGATAGTGGCCGAGCGCCGCCTGAAAATTCCCCTCGATGTTCGCCATGATTCCGAGATTGCCCTCGATCTTGGCGCGGAGGTCGAGGCTGTCGAGACCCATGGTGAGCGCGCGCTTGAAGTACGCACGCGCATCATCCCAGTTGCCCTGCTGGAGATGCACGGCCGCCAGACCGTTCAATGCTTCGGAGGCGAGTATCGGATCGCCGAGTGCGGTCGCGATCTCGAAGCTGCGCTGGCACAGCTCCACGGACTCCGGAATCTCGTTGCGGCGCCGGCGTACCGACGCCAGTCGGCGGAGCGCCTCGGCTTGCAGCGGTGCTTCGTGCCGGGAGTCCGCCGCGTCGATCGATGACGTGTACGCCTCGATCGCCTGCGGCAAGCGCCCGCCGAGCTCGTGCTCCAGCGCCTGCTGAAGAAACGCGCGCGAACGACTCACGGCCGGAGGATGCGAGATCCGAGGCTCGAAGGCGGAGTGCGCCATCAGTGGCAGCGCCGGCAGTCGATGCGCATCACTCGAAGATGAGGTGGGTGTTCGTCAGGGGGTACGCGCAGAGCAAGAGGTGGTTCCTCGCGGAAGACACTCATAGCTGCGCCAGTGAGCGACGAGGTGGCCGTGACCTGGGTCACTGAGAAGCGGGGAGCTCCTCCTCAGGGCCACATCGGCTTTCTCGAATACCGCTCGCCAAAGACGGTGCGGAGCGTGGCGTCGGGGTTGTCAGTGCGCACGATGACGTCGAGGCGGTCGCCGGTGAAGAGCGGGCGTGAGAAGTCGCGATAGCGAGCGTAGCTGTGACAGAAGCATAGGGGACCGGGTCGCGTCAGGTCCCCAAGCAGCATGTCGGGAATGGCGATCCACATGAGTGAGTAGAAGCCACCAAGTGTCTTGTGCGGAGGCAGGGTCTCGAGCACGACGTTGCGCGGCATCGTTCCATGTTTTCCCCACTGCACGTCGGCGACGACCTGTCCTTTGCCGCGCCAATCGGTGTGGAGAATGGTGCCGTGCCAGTAAGACCAGAGGTCGGTGGGCGCGCCGGTGGGATCGTAGCCGACCCACATCACTTCTTCGTCAGTTGGCACCGTGAAGGGGATCCACGCGCCGAGTGCGTCATCTCGCCAGAGGAGGTAGTAGGCGATGATCCGGCGCGCCGGATGGACAGCGGCGACGACCCGGGAGAGTGGGAACGATTCATCACGCTGCAGGTACAAAGTAGGCGCCAAGCTCCGTGCGAGGACGGCATCATGGTCCTCTGGAGCGAGTGCCCCGGACACTGGAGCGAGCGTCCTGGGAATGTGGGCGCGGGGTCCGCATCCCGCTGCGGCGACGGCGAGGACTGAGACGCGCCAGAGAAGTGACGAAATGCGCCAACCGCGGTTTAGTGGCAATTGCCGCGACCGCAGGTCGCTCGTCTTTCTAAAAGAAGCTGAGACGCGCGGGAGCGCAGGCGCGTCCGCGGTATTCCCTTGGAGGGCAGATGCGTAAGCCACGTCCCGCAACCTATAACCCCGCACAGGCATTGCACTTGATCGCCAACGACCGCATGGGGGCTCCCCTCAGTTGTCCCTCGTGCTCCGGTCAGATCGAGCGTGATCCCGCGGATTCTCCCCCGCCACCGCGCTGTCACGTGACGCTGCGTTGCGCCAAGTGTGGCCGCATTGCCCGCTATATCGCCGGCGCGGCCTGACCGAGTTCAGCGGCCTATTTTATGCTTTTTTTGGGCCTAGGAGTCGGGGAATCATCCGTTTAGATTCATGTGTTCCGATCACGGCGGGAAAGGATAGGCGGTTCGTCCGACCGAACGGGATCACAGCGCCACAGTCAGCCCCGGTTGGGGACAGAACGAGGTAAGCGCACCATGGCTCGGATTCAGGGTACGGTGAAGTGGTTCAACGACGCGAAGGGTTTTGGCTTCATCTCGCGCGAGGGAGGCCCCGACGTGTTCGTCCACTTCAGCGCGATTGGCGGCAGCGGTTTCAAGTCGCTCGCCGAGGGTGACCAGGTCACGTTCGAAATCGTGCAAGGACAGAAGGGCCCGCAGGCCGCCGACGTAGAGAAGGCGTAAGCGACCCGCAATCGAGAAGGCCCCGGCAAAA
>JALZAE010000239.1 GCA_030948535.1 Gemmatimonadota bacterium
CCCGCGGCGCGCGCGCGCTCGCGCTCTCCGCATTGCTGGCATTGCCACTCGCCGCCTGCGGCGGCGGCTCGCCGTCCGTCGCGGGAGGGCGCGCCGTGAGCGCACCCGGCCCCCAGCACGCGGACACCGCGGGCGTCGATCTCATCCCGCCCGGGTACGGCACCCTTCGCCAGGATGACATCGCGCTCAAGACGCAGCTGCCGTCGACGCTCGTGCGAATGATCCCGCTCGACGAGTCGGTGATTCGCCTGCTCTCGTCCGACTCGTATCGCGCGATGCACGAGCTCAAGGAGGGACGACGCGAAGCAATCGCGGCGATGGCGGCGCGCTACAACGTGCGCCGACCGAGCCTGTGGTACATCTCCTTCTTCGCGCTCGAGACGGAATCGAGATTCAGTCCGATGGAGATCGTGCTGCAGAGCGCCGGCCGCGATTTTCGTCCCCTCGATGTGATTCCGCTGACCACCGGCTTTCACGATCAGCGCATCAAACAACGCGAGAGCCAGAGCGCCATCTATCTGTTCGAGGACGGCGTCAATCTGAATCAAGCGCTGACGGTGTCGGTTGAGGGTGTACCCAACACGACCTGGGAATCCATCTTGCGCTCGATCGAGCGCGAGCGCTCCGTCGTTCGCTCACGCATCTCGAAGTAACGAGCTGTCAGACCACCACCTGCAATGGCCCATGGTGCTCACACCACTTCGCTCCCTCGGGGCAGCTCCCTCCACGAAACTCGCGGACGCCTGGCTCGCGCAATTGCACGACCAGTTGTCCGAGGCATCCGCCGACCGCGCGCGCATCTGTCGTGATGCGCTGTGCGCGCTCACCCATCCGGAGTACGCCGCGAACTGGGAGACGGCGGTCGAGGATGCTCGCCTACCACTTGGCACACGGCTGACGCTGAGCGCGCTGGATCCGCGCAACGTCACGCTCGAGCCCGAGTACTATGGCGAGTGCGACGACGCGAAATTTCAGCGCGTAAAACCGCTTCTCTGGCTCTGGTACTCGTTCGACCGGACGGTGGCGGGCGGACAGAATGTCGACCTCGGCGTGCGTCTCCGCCGGCTACTGGCGCCGCTCATCTTCAAGCGGTGCGGCGAGAACTTCAAGGCGTTCCAGTTCGTCGAGTTTTCGTTCGGCTACAACATGGAAGTCGGCGACAATTGCGTCGTCCATCGCTACGTACTGCTCGACGATCGCGGCGGCATCGTGATGGGCAACAACGTCTCGATCAGCGACTTTGCCAACATCTACAGTCACACGCACAGCATCGTCGAACAGAAGGATGTGACGGACGCGACGACGGTGCTCGAGGACGGTGTGCGCATCACGTATCACGCGACGGTGCTCGCCGGGGTGCGCGTAGGTACGCAAGGCATGGTGGGGGCGATGGCGCTGGCGACGAAACCGGTGCGGCCGTATCACGTCAACGTCGGAATTCCTGCGAAGACGGTGCGCGTCAAGCCAAACGCGCCGGCTGACACCGCATCGCATGTCGCCGCGAGCGCGCGCGGTGAGCAGTCATCAGCCGTCAATCGTCAATCGGGCACGGACGAGAAGCCTGGTCGCTAGCCGGGCTACTCGACGCGCAGGACATCCTCGAGCGGGCCGGCGTCGCCCGTAGCGAGGAGGATCTCGATCTGCGCTAGCGCGTCGCGCGAGCGGGGCCAGGCGATGGTCGAGCGCGCGCGGCCCAGCGTCATCCAGTCGGACTTTTGGTGCTCGTCACCCAGCGCGACGATCGCATCCGGAGCGACGACGGCGGCAAATGCGACGGCGAGCGTGATCGTGCCCGGCCCCAGCGTGTGGAGATAGAAGGGTTGCACGATCACGTTGTAAAGCCGCTCAGCCACCAGGCCGGTCTCCTCGCGCAGCTCGCGACGCGCCGCGTGCTCGGGCCGCTCGTCCTCCTCGATGTGGCCGTGCACCGCTTCCCACGCGCCCGTGCAACGCGTGCCCTCCGCGCGCTGAAGAAGGAGCGCGTCCCACGCGTCCGCGCGGCGGCGCAGCACATAGACGTCGACCGTCGCCGCGCGAATGTCCGTCACAGCACAGACCAGAACGAGCGGCTGACGTCGAAGGAGAAAGTCCAGCGGCCGTCACGAAACCCGCGCGCGACATCGACGCGCACCAGGTCGAACAGCAGCTGCGTGCCGATGCCCAACGAGGGATACCAGCCGCTTCCCGCGCCGGAGAAGGACGCTCGGCGATCGACGTAGACGGCATTGGCGAAAGGCGCCAGCGTCGCGCTTCCGGGAGCGCGACCGAATCGGCCGAGCGGCACGTCGATGAAGGGAACATGGAACTGCCACTCGACGTGCTGGCTCAGGCCGCGCTCCGCCGCGAACTGGTGATACGAGAAGCCCGGCGCGGATACGGGTCCGCCGAGATACGTCAGCCACTGCGCTGGGACGGCGCCGTCGCTTGCCGCCGTGGCGCCGACGATGGTGCGCAGCACGAGACGGTGGTCGCCAACGGGTCGCTCGATCTGCGCGTCACCGTAGGCCCGAATGAGCTGGCGACGTGGCGGCGAATCGATGTGCCGCTGCTCGAATGACGCGCCCTGAATCCCGACTCGCCAACGCATCTCGGTGCCGAAGAGCGACAGCGATGTCGGATGGTCGGCGCCGAGCGTGATCACGGCGGCGTCCAGCGAGAGCGCCGGTATTGTTCGGGTGAAATGGCCGTTCGCGGGCGTCGCGTTGATGAGCAACGCGCCATGTCGCTCGTAGGCTGCCGACGCGGAGAAGGCGACGTCGCCCGGCGACCCATAGTCGAGCGCGACGCCCGCGGCGCGCACATCGAATGGGTCGGTGACATCGCTCCCGTATTCCTGCGCGGCGAGACTATTGATGACCAGCGAGCGCTCCTGCACGAGATCGGTCATGCGATACTCCCGGGCGGCGAAAAGGCGGACAGCCGTACCTGTCGCCGAGCGCCAGCCGAACGAGACATCGCCCTTCGCTTGCTGATCCGAGAATCCCCAGCGGCCGTGGGCGCCGATGGTGACGCCGGCACCGAGGCCGAAGGCCGTTCCGGCGCCAAGCGCCAACCCTTCGACGCGATTCACCCGCACGAGATCGGACACGCGCGGCACCGCCAGCTGAGCGCCCGTGAGCTTGGCCAGCGCTTCGGCGCGCACGAGCTGCCGCGCCTCCGCCTTGACGCGCGCGATATCCTCGTCGGTGACGGCACGCACGTCGGGCGGGAGCGAGTCCAGAATGCGCCGCGACGACCATTCGTGGCGCGCCAATTTCTCAGGCGACGCCGTCTCGTATTGCGAGCCGCCGAAGGTCGACACGGGCAGACCCGTGTTGACCTTGTAGTCGCCGACTTCCCAGCGGCCACGGATGATGCCGCGCGCCGGGTAGTCCATCCACGTGCCGCCGCGCCGGATCTCCACCTCTTGCCGTAGCGGCAGCCAGAAGCGTCCCTGCACCAGCGCGTTCTCGAGCACGATCGAGATGTCCTCCAGCTCTTTGTCGATGTATGACGCACGCGTGAAGTTGAATGCCATGCGCACGACTTCGGCGGTGATCGTGTCTATGTAGACGGCGCCGATGATGCGGGCGGCGTTGGCGTTCTTCGGCCGGACGCGCACTTCGTAGACGTCGAGCGTGCGATCGGAGAGACGGATCTTGAGCGAGTCGCGGATCGCGACGTCGTACTCGGCGAGTCCCTGCGCCGACAGTGGATGCGGCACGTCGCGCACTTCATCGCCGTCGCCGATACGGATGATGCTCGGGAAATTATTCTGGACGATGCCGAGGTGATCGCGATGATACTGGATGTCGGTGGGCAGCAAGAGCGTATCGCGCCGGCCGACGACGGTTTGCTTGCTGAAGTTCGGCGCCCGCCAGTACACTTCCAGCGCGAGCTCGTCGGCCTTCACGATCTTCGGCGGCTCGCGCAGTCCCTCGCCGAGCTGCGCGAGAAAGGTGAGGTAGCCGTGCGCCGTTGCGGTGTAATCGCGCAGCGTCGTATCGGCGAGCTGCTCGGCGCGGTGCTGGGCGGCGCGCGCGACGAGCGAGCGCGCGCGCGGCGAGTTCCACTCCTGCGTCGATGCGCTGGTCACCACAACGAAGAACGCGGCCGACATCGCCGCGAGGACTTTCTGCATGATGGCCGAATATCTCCGCGTGCGACACGCGCGGCAAGCGCGCGTGCGAGGGACAACCCGGTGAGCTGGGAGCGATTTCGTACCCTGGCGCGCGGCGCCGGATCCGAGCGGCCGCTGCTCGTGCCGGTGTGGCGCGACATCCTGCTCGATGCCGACACGCCGGTGTCCGCGTTCGCCAAGATCAGGCGCGAGCCCTTCGCCTTCCTGCTCGAGTCGGCGCCGGCGGGCAGCGAGACGTGGTCGCGCTACACGTTCATGGGCACCGATCCTCGGCGCGCGTGGCGGCTGCGCGACGGCGTGGTCGATGAGTGGACGCGCGCGCGGGGTTGGCACGGCGCGCAGTCGCCGTCCGATCCACTCGGCACGCTCCGCTCGCTGCTCACCGCGCATCATCCGGTCGATGCGCCGGAGCTTGGCGCGTTCTGGAGCGGCGCAGTCGGATTCTTCGGCTACGACGTGGTGCGGCTGATCGAAAGCCTGCCGAACGCGCCGCGGCGAGCGACCGATGTGCCCGACGCGCTGTTCGTCTTCACGGATGCGGTGGTGATCATCGACAACTTGAAGTCGCAGGCGCGGATCGTAGTGGGCGCGCCGGTGGCGGCCGGCGCCGATGACGCCGCGCTCCGCGAAGCTCACGATCGCGCACACGCGACCGTCGACGAGATGGTGGGCCGGCTGCGCTCGCCGGCCACGATTCCCGCTCTCGAGCTCGACAGTTCCGCGCCCGCGGCAACTGGAACATCGACGTACGAGCGTGGCGCCTTCGAGCACCACGTCGAGCGAATCCGTGAATACATCTTGGCGGGCGATTGCTTTCAGGCACTGCTCGCCCGGCGCATCGAGGTGAAGCACGACTTCGACTCCTCGGTGCTGTATCGAGCGCTGCGCGCGATCAATCCGTCGCCGTACATGTTTCATCTGGTGCTCGACGGTGTGGAGCTCGTTGGCAGCTCGCCGGAGCTGCTATTGCGCGTCGCCGATGGAGCCGTGACCGTGCGTCCAATCGCTGGCACGCGCGCTCGCGGCGCGACGCGTGATGAGGACGAGGCACGCTCCGCTGACTTGCTCGCCGACGAGAAGGAGCGCGCGGAGCACGTGATGCTGGTGGACCTCGGCCGCAACGATGTCGGCCGCATCGCGGAATACGGCAGCGTGCGGGTCACCGATTTCATGATCGTCGAGACGTACAGCCACGTGCTGCACATCGTGAGCGAAGTCGTGGGCAGGCTGCGCGCGGGCACGTCGGCGCTCGACGCGTTCACGGCGACGTTTCCGGCGGGCACGATGACGGGCGCACCCAAGGTGCGGGCGATGCAGATCATCGATGAGCTGGAGCCGGAGCGTCGCGGCGCCTATGCGGGCGCCGTCGGGTACATCGCAGCCGGCGATCAGCGAATGGATCTGGCGATCACGATTCGCACCTGCGTCATCGCCGGCGGCGTGGCGTCGGTCCAAGCGGGCGCCGGCATCGTCGCGGACTCCGTGGCGTCGAAGGAATGGGAAGAGACGGAGAGCAAGGCGCGGGCGATGTTGGTGGCGGTCGGACGGGCGAGGGGATGGAGAGGATAGGCCTTAGGTCTTAGGTCCTAGGTGTTAGGTGGTGAGGGCTCCTCGGTGTGCACCGGGTCGGTAGGCGCTGATGATCTCCACGGCCCTAAAACCCAACACCTAGCGCCTGACACCTTTTCCCTTCGTCATCCTTGCCATCCACATATTGGACTCATATATATGTGCCATGCTAACTCCAGACCTCAAGAAAGGCAGCGCCGAGTTTCTCATCCTGTCGCTGATCCAGCACGAGCCGCGACACGGGTACGAGATCAGCAAGCTGATCGAGTCACGCTCGGGCGGCGTGGTGCAGTTCCAAGTATCGTCGCTCTATCCCCTGCTCTACCGCATGGAGAAGCGCGGCTGGATCCGCGGGAAGTGGGTCGAGAAAGCCGGGCAACGCCGGCGCCGCTACTACCAGATCACCGCGAGCGGGCGTGCTGCCGTTGAGGCGCAGCGCGAGAGCTGGCTCGAGTTCGTGCGGGCGATCGGCCTCGTCGCCGGAGTGAAACATGCCTGATCTGCGCGACGAGATCCGCGCGCGCCTCGCGCCGCTCCGCTTGGTCGCGCAGCGTGAGCATGAGATCAC
>JALZAE010000244.1 GCA_030948535.1 Gemmatimonadota bacterium
TCCAACGGGTTGGCGATGTCGGCGAACGGCTCGGTCGTTCCGCCGGTCCCGGTGACGCGGATCGTGCCGTAGTTGAACATCCGCCCGCCCACGCCCTGCTCGACGCTGATGTTCTCCACCTTGGTGAGCAGCGTCTCCATCGTGTGGCGGTTGAACATTCCCGTCTTGATGATGACGCGCTTGTCGGTGACCGCAAACTCGGACGATTTGTACTTGAACAGCTCGACCAAAAAAGCGATGACCGCGGCGGCGAGCGCCGCGCCCGCGGCGTAGAAAAGCCACGTCGCGCCCTGCGGGGAATTCATGTTCCGAGTGATACCGCCGAGCGTCGCGAGCACGATGCTCAGCACGACGAAGAGAGCGAAAGGAAGAAAGATCTTCCAGTGGAGATGCGCGCGGTACATCACGCGCTCGCCGGGCACGAGGTTGTTGTCGATGTAGTTCATGGCGGAAAGGTGCTAGGTGCTAGGTGTCAGGTGCTAGGGGGATCAAACCAACAGCGCGGGTCACCAACGCCCTCACTCCTAATCACGCGCATCTAACCGCTGGCCTCTTGGCACACCTACTGCCTCGTTCGCGTCAATCCTCTGCGGGGCGACGAGATGGCGAACAGTGGAACAACCTCCGTCTGGCAAGCAACGGAGGCGGGCGGTGAGTTGGTGAGGGGGAAGCTAGAGCGCGATACCGGCACGGACGTGTGCATCATCGGCGCGGGCATCGCGGGGATGACGACGGCGTACCTGCTGGCGCGCGAGGGCAAGAAGGTCATCGTCATCGACGACGGTCCGATCGGCGGCGGGGAGACCGGCCACACGACGGCGCATCTGACCGCCGCGCTCGACGATCGCTATTTCGAGATCGAGAAGCTGCACGGCGAGAAGGGGGCGCGGTACGCCGCCGAAAGTCACATGGCGTCCATCAATCGCATCGAGATGATCGTGCGCGAAGAGAAGATCGACTGCGAGTTCGAACGCGTCGATGGCTACCTCTTCCTGAAGAAGGATGATTCGCACGAGACGCTGGAGCGCGAACTGGAGGCCTGTCATCGCGCCGGCATCTCCGATGTCCAGCTCCTGACGCACGCGCCGCTCGACGCCTTCGACACCGGGCCATGCCTGATCTTTCCGCGCCAGGCGCAATTTCATCCGTTGAAGTATCTCGCCGCGCTGGCAAAGGCGATCGAGCGCAACGGCGGTCGCATCTTCACCGGTACGCACGTCACGTCGGTCACCGGCAAGCTGGTGATCACGATTGAGACGGACGCGAAAAAGACGGTGAAGGCGGACGCGTGTGTTGCCGCGACGAATTCGCCGATCACCGACATGTTCGTCACGAGCGTGAAGCAGGCACCCTATCGCACGTTTGTCATCGGCGTGCGTGTGCCGGCGAGCGCGGTTCCGCACATGCTGCTGTGGGATACGGGGAGTCCCTACCACTACATCCGCGTCGAGCGGACAGACACGAAGAGCGAGGAGATCCTCATCGTCGGGGGCGAGGATCACAAGACGGGTCAGGCGGATGATGGCGATGCTCGCTTCGGCGCACTGGAAGAGTGGACGCGCGCGCACTTCCCGATGGCTGGCGAGGTCGCCTACCGCTGGTCCGGTCAGGTGCTCGAGCCGTACGACTACATGGCGATGATCGGCCACAACCCGGGCGACAATCCCAACGTGTACATCGCCACCGGCGACTCCGGGAATGGCATGACACACGGCACCATCGCCGGCATGTTGCTCACCGACATGATCGTCGGGCGAGACAATCCGTGGGCGCCGCTCTACGCTCCAGATCGCGTGTCGATCTCGGCCTCCTCAGTCGTGGACCTGGCGCGGGAGAACCTGAACGTCGCGGTGCAGTACGCGAAGGACTACGTGCACCCGAGCGAGGTCCATTCCGCGGACGACATTCCGCTCGGCTCCGGTGCGATTCTTCGCGATGGCACGCACATCCTCGCCATCTATCGCGATACGGCTGGCGGGCTTCACAAACGCAACGCCAAGTGCACGCACCTCAAATGCATCGTGCACTGGAACTCGCTCGAGGATTCGTGGGACTGTCCCTGTCACGGCTCACGCTTCACTGCCTACGGTGACGTGCTCAACGGTCCGGCGCTCACGGGGCTCGAAGAGGGGTGAGTCGCTTTCGACGACATCGGCTTGGAGCCGCCACAGCCGGTGATACACGCCGCGGCGGCTCAGCAGATGTTGGTGCGTTCCCTCCTCCGCCACGCGACCCTCGGATAAGACGACGATCTTGTCGGCACGGCGCACGGTGCTCAGCCGGTGCGCGATGAGAATGATCGTCTTTCCCGACTCACGGAGCTGGGCGAGGGCTCGCTGGACGTATTCCTCGGAGATCGAGTCGAGCGACGACGTTGCCTCATCGAGCACGAGGATCTCGGGATCGCGATAGAGAGCGCGCGCGATGGCGAGCCGTTGGCGCTGCCCGCCGGACAGATTGGCGCCGCGCTCGCCGAGCTGGGAGTAGAGACCATCCGGCATGTCGCGAATCACGTCGGTGAGCCCGAGCATCGCGCACACGGCGAGAACTCGTCTCGCATCCGGCTCGCCGTCGCCGATGGCGATGTTCTCGAGCACGCTCTGCGCGAAGATGTCGATCTGCTGCGGCACCACGCCGATGATTCGGCGCAAGCTCTCGGCGCTCAGGTAGCGCAGGTCGTGCTCTCCGACCGTGATGACGCCGCTCGCGACCGGATACAGCCGGTGTAGCAGCGCGGCGATGGTGCTCTTGCCGGAGCCACTCTCGCCGACGATGGCGGTCGTGCGTCCGCGCGGCAGGACGACGCTCAGCGCATCGAGCACCAGAGCGCGCGTGCCGTAACGGAAGCTGACGTCATGAAAGCGAATGTCACCGATGAGATCGGAGGACAGCGCGACGCCCGGCGTCTGCTCCTCGCGCTCGAGGTCCATGATCTCGAACAGGCGGTCGGCAGCGATGAGCGCGTCTTGCGCGGCACGATTGGCGCCGATGAGCGATGTCACGGGGCCGGTGAGATAGGCGAGCAGGGCGTAGCACGACATGAGCTGGCCGGGCGTCAGTCGTTGCGCGAGCACCAGCGCCGCGCCCACCCAGAGCAGCGCGATCGTGGCGAGACGAGAGACCAGCTCCGTGCCGCCACCGGAGAGAATCGCGGCGATCGCCGCATCGTAGACGACGCGGAGCAGCCGGACGACGCGCGTCTCAGTCCGGAGACCGGCATGCTGCTCGAGACCGAATCGCTTGATCGTCGATGCGGCGTTCAACGACTCGACGAACTGCGCCTCCATGTCCGCCATGCGCTCCATCAGCACGCGCTGCCGGCGCCGATTGACGGCGTTCGTTGCAACGTAGATGAGCCCATACAGCGGCACCAGCGCGAGCATCCCCACCGCGAGCACGGGTGCGTACGCCGCGATCATCGCCAGCGAGAAAAAGACGACCATCACGTCGACGACGAGCGCGATCGCGGTCTCGTTGATGAATGCGCGGATCTTCACCGCGTCGTTGACGCGCGAGATGATCTCCCCTACTCGCATCGTGTCGAAGAACCGCTGAGGCAACGCCAACAGATGCCGGTAGTAGCCGAGTATGAGCTGCGCGTCGAGTCGCTGGGCGGTGCGCAGCATCAGCACGTTCTTCATCGTGCCGATGGCGATCTGCGCGGCGAGCAGCGCGAGCATGATCGCGCCCATGAGGTCGAGCAGATGGCGGTCGCCGTCGATCAGCACGTGGTCGACGATCTTCTGGACGAAGATGGAAGTCGACAGCCCGAGCAGGGTACAAGCGACGGCGCCCGCCATCGCCTGCGTCATCACGCTGCGGTGCGGGCGCGCGAGGCGCCACAGCCGGCGCATCGCGGAGATTGTGTGATCCCCGCGCTCGAACTCCGCCGATGGCGCCAAAAGAATAGCGACCCCCGTCCACCGCTCAGCGAACATGTCGCGCGGAATCCGGTGCACGCGACCGTCGGCTGGGTCCATGACCGTGACGCGCTTCGACGTCACGCCGTAGAGCACGACGTAGTGATGGCGTCCGCCGGCGAGCGAGAGGTGCAGGATGGCGGGCGCGGGTATGCTCGCCAGCGCGCTCGCCCCGCCGCGCACACCCTTGGCGCTCAAGCCCATTCGCTCCGCACCGGCGATCATGCCAAGTACGTTCGTGCCGCGCTGGTCGGTGCACGCCAGCTCGCGTACGCGCGCTATCGGGAGCGCGAGCCCATAGTGCCGTGCGACCGACGCCAAGCACGCGGCGCCGCAGTCGGTGACGTCGCGTTGGCGAACGCGTGGAACGCGCACGGAGCCTAGCCGCTCGACAGCGCCGCGGCGCCGAGCCAGTCTTCGACGCCGTCGAACAACAAACGAAAAAGCGTACGATCGGTCACCCGGAAACGCGCGCGAAAGGTCATGCCCTTTTTCAGCGCGCCGCGCAGGCCGCCGCGCAAGGCGAGATGCGACTGATCCAGCGACACGCGCACCCGAAAGGCGGGCTGTTGATTCACTAGTTGAAAGTCGCTCGCGATCTCGGCGATGCGCCCGTTGGCGACGCCCCATTCCGTGTAATTGAAGGCGTCGATGAGCAGGCGCACGTGCATCCCGACGCGAAGCATGCCGATGTCGTGTGGCGTCACCCAAACTTCGCCGAGCAGGGGCGAGTCGGGCGAGACTACGCCGAGCGTCTCGCCGGCTTGCACGAAGCTCTCGGGCGAGACGCCACCCAGTTGCTCGAGCGTCCCCGCCACCGGCGCGCGGATCGCGTAGTGGGAACGTTCAACCTCGATCTGTTCGAGTGCGGACCGTTGCTGCGCCAGCGCATCGCGCGCGACGGCGAGCGCGCTCTGCCAGTCGACCGCGTGCCGCTCGAGCAGAAGCTGCTCGCGGCTGCGCGCGCCGGCGACCGCGAGCTCTCTCTCCTCGAGCTCGGCCGCGGCGGCGAATCCTTTGGCCCGCAGGTCGCGGGCGCGGCGCAAGTCCGAGGTAGCGCGCGTGAGCGCGAGATCGCTCTCGCCCAGCTCGGCACGGAGCTGAGTGAGCTCGCGGAGGTAGCGCGGCGTGCGGACGAGCGCGTGTGAGACGCCGGCGCGAGTAGGGCGAGCCACAAGTTGCTCGAGGTCGCCGACATTGCCCGACTGCTCGGCCAGCTGCGCGCGAAGGAGCGACGCGCGCTCGTCGATCGAAGGAGCACGCAGCACGATGATCGTGTCGCCGGCGGCGAGCTGTTGGCCCTCGCGTGCTCGTACTTCCGCCACGACACCACCGACGAGTGGCCGGAGCTCGTGCTTGTCCACGGCGGGCCGGATGATGCCGGCGGCCGGTACGGATACGCTGACGGTGACAAAAGGAAGGGCGCCGCCGGCGATCGCGAGTGTTCCGAGGATCGCGAGATAGACAGCTTGGCCGCGCGCGTGGTGCGAGGCGGTGAGGCACTCGACGGAGTCGAGCGCGAGCGCGGCGGGAAGGAGGTGAGGGTTCATCGCGTGAGGTCGCTGTCGGCACG
>JALZAE010000265.1 GCA_030948535.1 Gemmatimonadota bacterium
CGGTAGACGTCGACGCCTCCAGCGTCGAGCGTAGCGCACCCGACACCGGCGCAGATGATCGCAACGACTTCGTGAGAGAAAACAATGCGTTTCTGGCGTTCGCGGCGCGCTGTACATCGGCGTTTCCCTTCGCGTTCGAGCCCATGGAGCTTGTCGACATCGAGCAAGTCCCCGATCCAGAAGGCCTGAAGAAGCGATGGGGCCGATTCTTCCCGGACTATCAACCAGGATCGCGCTCGAACAGCTCTGCGAGCGCGACACTCCCGCCGACGGCGTACGACTTTCACAATCGCCCGTTCGCCGACGGCGGGTACCTCGACAATAAGCCATTCGGCCACGCCCTTGATGCGCTCGTGGCGCGCCGGGCATCGATCCCCGTGGAACGCAAGCTCGTCTATGTCGAGCCATCGCCTGAACACCCCGAAGACCGGACGGCGCAGCTCACCCGTCCGAACGCGATTGAGAACGTGTCGCTCGCACTCAGCCTCGCGCGCGAGGAGCGCATTCGGGACGAAGTCCAGCGGGTGCTTGCCAGAAATCGGCTGATCGAACGCATTGAGCGCATCGTCACCGGGTCGGAAGCAGCCGTGCGCAAGCGCGCTGCTTCGGTTGCGCAGGCGGCTCCGAACCCAACCGCGTCCTCGACGACGAGCGACCCGGCTCTTGCGCCGCCGGGCGCGCCGTCGACGGCGCCGGCAGATCAGGAACTCGCCCACACGCTCGCTGCGGCCGCGGCAAATTACGCGCTGGAGGACGTCGACGCCGGCATTCAGACCTATGGCGTCGCGTACGCCGGATACCATCGGCTCAAGGTGGGCGCCGTGAGCGACGACTTGGCCACGGCCATCGCCAGGCTCGCCAACTTCGACGATGACTCCGATGAGCGATTGGCACTCCGCTATCTCGTGCGCGCGTGGCGAAACCTGACGTACATCGATCCCGACGCCGCCGACCGATCGGTCGAGAACCGCAGCGCGGACGGCAGCGTCCAGCCGACGACGCTCGAGGGCGGTCCCACCGTGGCACCGACGCGTACCCAGAATGCCTTTCTTCTCGCGTACGATCTCACATACCGCATTCGCCGCGCAGACTTCGTACTTGGCAAGATCGATGCGCTCCACTGCCTCGACGGCGAGGCGGCGGTGATGTTCAGCAAGAGTGGGCTGGGCCCCATACCCTCTGATCCCGCCGCGCGGGCGGCGATCCGCGCGTTTCTCGGCGAGCTCGGCACCCAGCTGAGTGGCGCGTATGCGGCGCTGCGCGCCGGTCGCGACGAGATCACGACGCGTCCCGCCGAGTCCGGGGTTTCAGTCGAGATCGCCCTCCTTCGGGACGCGGTGCAACGGACGGGGATCACGCGAGAGACTCTGCGCGAAGTGCTGCAACCAGCGAGCGAGCCAGCGCGGAATCACGCGGCGGAGCGCGTTGTCCGCGCGCGATGGGCCGCATTCAGTAGGCTTGCGGAGTCGTTAGCGGAACGCATGGAGGTCGCCTCCGTGCGCGCGCGCAGTCTCGCACTCGCGGCCTTGGCGCCACGTGCTGTGCAGTCCGAGAGCACGAGCCTCCGCGCAGATGACACCCCCTCCGCGTCCCAGCTGTCACCAGCGGTCCGCGAAGGACTGCGGGCCGTGATCCGCGACTACTACCTCCAGTACAACTTCTACGATGTCATCGCCTTTCCCATCCTATTCTCAACCGAGGTCGGGGAGGAACTTGACGCGGTCGACATCGTCCGCATCAGTCCCGAAGATGCGAAAAGCCTGATTGATGAGCGCGCGAGCGGTCGTCGCAAGCTGGCGGGTACCGCGCTGGGCCATTTCGGTGCGTTCATGCAACGATCCTGGCGCGTGAACGACATTCTCTGGGGCAGACTCGATGGCGCGGAGCGCCTGATTGGAACGGCCCTCGCGCACGTCGATGATCGGCAGACGCTCGGCGCGGACCTCATCGCGCAGGCGCACCGCGGTGTACTTCGCGAAGATGTGCGTGCGCCCGATCGCGCCGCCATGTGGGACTTGGTCGTCGGAGCGCTACAAGCAACACCATCGGTGTCTTCTGTGAAGCCCGACGCCGGCGCTAGCACGACGGTCGGCAGGGCAGACCACTTGAGCGAGTCCGCGCGAGACGCAGCTGTGGAACGTATGGCAGCCGCCGACGATCAGCGGCAACGGGCGCGCCAAAGCTTTATGAGGACCGAGAGTCTGCGGCAATTCTTCGCCACCCAATATACCGTGGATCGACGGCTCGATCGCCGCATCGCGCTCGATGCTCTATCACGCTCCACGCGCGTAGTAGGTGCGATCCTTCAACGCACTGCCACCGAAGCCGCTTCATCGACCCAGGCTGCGTTGCCGGCACACCTTGGTACAGTTGTCGCTCGTCTCGGCGCGGTGCTATGGGGCATTGTTCAGGTGGGCGTGCCGGGTGGGCTCGCCGGCACGTTTGCGGATCGGGCCATCCAGGTCCTCTACGCCTTCGAAGTGTTACTCATTCTCGTTGGCCTGCTGTTGGGCGGTGGCACGACTGGTCTCGGAGTGATGCTCCTTGTGCTTACCTTCGCGACCCACTTTGCGGTGTCGACAACACGCGACTATCTCGCGTATCGCGCCTGGCCGAGATGGAAGGTGGCGGTGGTGGCGTCGCTGCCGGCTGTGATGATCTTGTTCTTGGGCATCGGCGTCACGACCGTGACGATGCTGGTGCGCGACCCGAAGCCACTATGCGCATGGGCATCACGTCACGGCCAGCTGGGACGACTGGTGCCTAGCTCCTGTTTGGCTGCCGCTGTCCCGAGAAGCGGAGCCGGTTCCTAGCTCATGCGCACGGCCAGGTGTGAAGACTTCCATGCAGCGCGGAGTTGCTGCGCAGTTGCCGAACGCAGATTTCGCAGGCTGCGGGCGCTGAGTGGAATGCGCTCGGTCTCATCGTCGCGCGCTACACACGTCATCATAATTCTACTGTCGTCATCACTCTAGACTCCAGGTTACTGAGTCCATCCGAACACACATGGTGATATGCATGACAGGGAACGAAAGATCGACGCCGCACACGCCGGAGCCCTCCTTCGTCCCGCTGCACTTCATCCGACTGAATCTCGAAGAGTCGCTCGAGCGAGCGCGCGCATTCCTCGCGCTGATGCAGCGGCGGCGCACCACGAGGCACTTCTCGTCCGAGCCGGTACCGCGCGAGCTGATCGAACACGCTGTGCGCACAGCTGGCACCGCCCCAAGC
>JALZAE010000291.1 GCA_030948535.1 Gemmatimonadota bacterium
GGCTATTTCGCGGCCATGCGCATTCCGCTCAAGCGCGGCCGCATGCTCACCGATGCCGATGACGATCGCGCGCCGGGAGTGATTCTGTTCAACGAGACCGAGGCAAAGAAAGTCTTCGGCAACGAGGATCCGATCGGTCATCGCGTCCGCATGGGCGTCGATACGGCCTGGCGCACCATCATCGGCGTCGTGGCCGATGTCCGCCATCGCGGGCTCGATGAAGCGGCGCGCGCCGAGATCTATCTTCCGCACGCACAGTGGCCGCAGTCGCAGAACGGCCCGACGATGCGCGGCATGACGCTGGTGATTCGGACCACCGGCGATCCGGCCGCGGCCGCCGCACCGGTCCGCAACCAAGTGCACGCGCTCGACCCGGACGTGCCTATCTCCGACGTTCGCACGATGAACGACGTGCTCGGCTCGTGGGCTGGCGAGCGCCGGCTGACGATGCTGGTACTCGGCATGCTCGCGGTCACCGCGCTCGTGCTCGCCGCCGTCGGCACCTATGGCGTGATGTCGTACAACGTCGCGCAGCGTACCCGCGAGATCGGCATCCGCGTCGCGCTCGGCGCCCGCGCCGACGATGTCGTGCTGATGATCGTCCGCCAGGGAGGGGCGATCGCGCTGACCGGTGTGCTGGCCGGCACGCTTGGCGCGCTCGTGCTGACGCACTTCATGAAAGGACTGCTGTTCGGCGTGGCAGCGCGTGATCCGCTGACGTTTGGCTCCGTCGCGCTTCTACTGCTGGTGACCGCTGTCGGCGCCACGTACATCCCCGCCCGCCGGGCAACGCGCGTCGCGCCGACCGAGGCACTGCGCGCCGAGTGAGATCGGGGATGAGTGCGGACGGCGCAGCCAGATTGTCTGCCGCACCGCGCGCCGTGGAGTACTAGATCCGAATCCCGCTCACCGCAGTTCGCGGATCCGGATTCCGCGCAGCTCGAGCTTGCCGTCGTGATCGCCCTGGATGGCGAGGTAGCCGCTCTTCGCGCGTCCGTAGTTCGGCCATTCGCCGAACTTGCTCGCTTTGACCTTGGCTTCCCAGTCGGGGCTCCAGAGCTCGTACTCGAGCAGCTTCTGTCCGTTGAGCCAGTGCTCGACGTGCCCGCCTTTGACGACGATACGCGTGCTATTCCATTCGTTCGCCGGCTTCACGACGCCGACGGGCGAAGGATAGAGACCGTACGCCGCGCCGGCCGACGTCAGGCGGCTGCGGCCATCGGGGGCGTTGGCGTCGTCGAGGAGCTGATACTCCGGCGCGCTCCAGTAGATGTGATCATACTCCTCAGTGCCGCGATAGAAGATTCCGGCATTGCCGCCTGTGCCGAGCTTCCACTCGAGCTCGAGCTCGAAGTCGCCGAATTGTTCCTTGCTGACGATGTCGTCCGTACTGGTGTTTTTCGTCAGCACGCCATCGATCACCGTCCATCCAGACGGAACGGTCTCCGATTTGTAGCCGCGCCAACCGCTGGTGGACGTTCCGTCAAACAAAGGACGCCACCCTGCCTGGCTCTTGGCATCCGCGACCACAGCCGTGGTGCCTTGCGATTGGGACGTGCTGTGCTGCGTCATCTGCACGCATCCGGCTGTGAGAGCGAGCACGAGTAGCGAGATCCGGATGCGCATCAGATCGCCCACCCCGCACGATACTCGCGCGTGAGATACTGGTTGGCCTGCGGAATGTTCGTGATCTCCATCTTCGCACCATCGTAGATGAGCTTGCGTCCCTGCCCCGTCCGCAGCGCGACGATGCCGAGCAGCATCGTCTCGGTCAGCTGAGCGGCGTACTCGATGCGCGAGCTCGGCGTCGCCTCTCCCTTGCACGCCTTTGCCCAATTCAGCTCGTGGCTCCACGCGATGCGCGGATAGCTCTGCGGCACCTTGACCGCCTGCTCCATCAGCGACGCCGGATAGATCTGTGGATTCGCGCCGTACGTCTCGTTGATCAGGATGCCCTTCTCGCCGATGAAGATCACGCCGCCCTCGCTCTTGAGCACGACATCGTCCGGCAGCACGTCGGGGCGCGGCGGATAAAGACCGCCGTCACTCCACGTCAGCTTCACCGGCGGGTGCGAGCCGCGCTTCGGGAATTGATAGTGCACCGTCGTCGCGACGGGATAGCTCACGGGCCGGCTGCGCGCGCGCGCCGCGGGCGTCCCCGGCGCCGCATTTGGATCGGCGGGAATCGGCATTGTTCCCCACGGCGACGACGTCGCCTCGATGCTCTCGGGATAAGTGAGATCGAGCGCCCAGAAGGGATGATCGATCAGATGCGCGCCCATGTCACCGAGCGCACCGGCGCCGAAGTCCAGCCATCCGCGCCAATTGAAGGGATGATAGATCGGATGGTACGGCACGTCCTCGGCGACGGGTCCGAGATAGAGATCCCATCGCAAGCCAGGTGGCACGCCGCCGGTCGGGCCCATCGCCGACGCGAGCGCTTCGGCGACGTGCCTCGGACTCCACGCATTACCGAATGAGCTCGAGCCCGCCGGCGGCATCTGCATCCCGCTCGGCCGCGGAATTCCCTGCGGCCAATAGACGATCGGCCGGTTCGTCCAGACGTGCACCTCGTGCACCGGACCGATGACGCCCGCTTGAATCCACTCGTTGATCAGACGCGCGTCGTTGGTCGAGTGGCCCTGATTCCCCATCTGCGTGACGAGCTTTGGATTCTTGAGCGCGCTGTCGCGCAGCACGCGCGCCTCATGCACCGAATACGTCAGCGGCTTCTGCACGTAGACGTGTTTGCCGCGATCCATCGCCGCCTTGGCGACGACGGCGTGCAGATGGTCCGGCGTCGCGACGACAACCGCGTCGATGTCGCCCTGCTTGTCGAGCATCTCGCGAAAGTCATCGTAGCGCTTCGCCTTGGCGAACTGCTCCTGCAGCTTCACGCCGGCGGGACGCGGATTGCCGTCGCGATCTTTCACCTTTTCCGCGACGTTGTGCTCGGCGAAGGCGAAATCGACATCGCACACCGCGACGATGTTCTCGGTGGCAGCCAGTACCTGCGCGTTCTCCGATCCCATCCCGCCGAACCCGACGATCGCGACGTTGAGCGTGTCGCTCGGCGCCTGATACCCGACGCCGCCGAGCACGTGGCGCGGAACGATCATCGCGCCAAAGGCGAGCGTGCCGGCACTCGCGACAAAATCGCGACGTGAGATGATCTCACTCATGTGACTCTCGTGTAGACGGCGGGCGTCGCCCCGTCGTTCAGTATCCGACGGGTTGGAACTCGGCCGCGCCCTCGGTGCTCAAGAGCACCCACAGCGAGTAGATGCCGAAGACGGTCCCGATCGGAATGTTGATGAGATGAAGCACGCCGAGGACGATGGCGAGCGTGCGCGCCCACGGGCGACGATTGAGAAGTCCGTATCCGGCGATGAGTCCAGGCAGCGAGATGATGGCGATGAAGATCGCGATGAACAGCGCGATGCCGGAGAGCGCGGCGAATCCGGCGAGGCTGCCGGTCGCGAGACCGCCAAGCATCATGGCGGCAAGTAGGAAGAGTGCGCCGCAGAGTCCGAACGCGCCGAACACGAGGTGAAGCCAGCCGAGCACTTTGATATGGGTCGACACGAGAGCTCTCTCCAGAGGGGTGGGGAGACGGGGGTGACCGGAGCGACAATAGCGTATGGCAAGTGAACGGTAAAGACTCCGTGCGACGCCGATGTCCCGCGCGAGACTCACCAGAGCAGGTACTGCTCGATCGCGCCACTCGGCGCGCGATACATGAGCGTCGTGATCGCGCGATCGCCGGCCGTGAGCCGCACCGTCGCGACCTGCATCCCGCCGCGTTCCCGTATCGCCAGCACCTCAGCGCGCGTGACCTCGCCGAGCGGCGCCAATGTTCGCGCCGCGCCGGCAACGCGCGCGGGAGTGAGAAAGGCCGCGTAGTCGTCGGCGAGCTGCGTGCGGTCGACCTGACCACGCTGCAATTGGGCGAAGAAGTCGACGGCGGCCGCCATCGCGGTGAGTCCGCGGGGGGTCGGTGGTGTCATCGGCGTCTGCGCGCGACGTGGCGCCGCGGGCTCGCTCGCCATCTGGCGCGGCGTCGACACGAGCCGCAGCAGCGGCGCCGGCGTCACGTTGCGATCGGTGTTCGAGAGGAGCACAACGGCGGCGGAGTCGGCGGGGATGAAGATGTTGGTCGCGCTGAAGCCCGAGGTCGCGCCCCCATGCTGATAGATCGTGCGCCCGCCAGATTGTCCGACGCCGAGCCCTCCGGCGTAGCCCGTCGGTGTTCCGTCGCGCAAGATGCGCTCGCCGAAGAGGAGCGCACGCGACGCCGGCGTGAGAAATCCCGGGCGCATGAGCGCGAGGTCCCAGCGAGCGAGGTCATTCGCCGTCGACCAGATGCCGCCCGGTGCGCCGATCCACCCCTGCCCTTCCGGCGGCGCCGGCTCCGGATCGCCGAGTGCCCACGACATGTAGCCGCTCGCCTGGCGCTCGATGTGCGCCGGCTCGTAGACGCTCTGCTTCATGCCGAGCGGGCGGAAGATGCGCTCTTCCATGAGCGTGCCCAGCGGTTTTCCGCTCACGCGCTCGAGCACTCGTCCGAGAATCGTGTAGCCGGTGTTGCTGTAGGACCAGCGCGTGCCCGGATCGAAGTCGAGCGGTCGTGTGGCGTACTCGTCGATGACTTTGTCGTACGTCGTCGGCAACGACATCTCTCGATCGACGAAGTCGAGCGGGTAGTAGTCGCGATATCCGGAGACGTGATTGACCAGATCGATCAGCGTGATCTCGCGCGCGCGCGTGAGATTTGGAAACCACTTGGCGAGCGTGTCGTGCGCCGAGAGCTTGTGATCTTCCTGCAGCAGAAGAAGCAGGGTAGCGGTGAACTCTTTGGTGACGGAGCCGATCGAGAAGCGCGTGCCGGTATCGACGGGCACGCTCGGCGAGAGCGAGGCGGAGCCGTAGCCTTTGGAGAGCGCGATCTTGCCGCCGCGCACGAGCGCGACGGAGATGCCGACCGAGTGTTGCTTGCGCATCTCCGCGCCGACGATGCTGTCGACGAGGCGCTCGTCTACGGGCGATGCTCCTTGCGCGTGAAGGCGCGCGGTCGCCCCGAGTGTGATCGCCGCCGCGCTCGTTACGACGATGCGGCGGAGGCCGGTTCCCGAAAAGGTCGTAACGCGCATAGGAACTCCCATCGATTTGCAAATTGAGTCGCCGAACCATCGACACCAAAGGCGCGCGAAAAGAGTAGCGCGTGGAGGATGCGACGGCAAACTCAAGGGGTGCGCGCACCCGTCACAGGCCGTAGAGTGGTACCCATGCCGACGGCAAGAAGTGTACGGCGAGTCTTTCGCACCGGAGCAACGAATGCGCGCGCTAGTCATTCCCCCGCTCGGCCTGCTCTTCCTCGCGCTTGGTGCATGCCAACATTAGGCGGCGATGCCGACAACGAGCGTCGTTCTCGCCAGCGACATCATCGGTCCAGAGACGGCGGAAGCGATTCCGCGAACGCGCGAGGACTCGCAGCGATTGGCGTCAATGCGAGGAGCTGATGAGGCGAATGCGCGTGTCGACACAATCGTCGCGCCGGTGACCGAGATCCGTCTCCGCGTCGGCGAGAGCATGCCGTTCATGATCTCGAATCGTCCAGTCGGTCGGGATCGAGCAGGGCAAGTCATCTATGGTTTCGTTCCGCTTTATCGGATGATCCCAGAGCGAATGATTCGTTTCGGTGACGCCGAGATCACGGCGGTCGCGGCCGGTGACGGCGTGTTGATAATCACACCGGTGCGCTTCAGCGCCGAAGCGAAAGCACGACCCGCTCGCGTCGAAACTCGCATCCCGGTTCACATCACTCCCTGACGCGCCAACGCGCTACCAGCACTCATGAACTCCCGCCGACAATTCTTGATTCAAGCGCCCCTCGGCCTGCTCGGCGCGGTTGCCGCCTGCCGGGTTGATGAGCAGAAGCCAGATACCAAAGCGGCGGTACCGGGCACGCCGTTGACGCCCGGCGCTCCGCCCGCGTTCAACACGGCGCCACCGGTCGGTCCGCCGGTATCGCCGGCGACGTTCGCCGAGGCGGAGAAATTGCTGCAGGTGCAGATGACGCCGGCGCAGCGGCAGATGGCGGCCACTAGCTGGCGCACGTCGATGGCCGCGCTCCTCGAGCGGCGCACTGGGCCACGCAAGTTGGCGATCGAGACGGACATCGCACCGGCGACACGGTGGGATCCCGCGATGGCCGGAACATCGACGGGTCCAATTCGCGATCACTTCGTGCGCAGCAGCGCCGATCCGGGTCCGCTGCCCGCGAGCGACGACGACATTGCGTTTTCGCCGGTAACGCGGCTCGCGCGCTGGATCGAGACGCGCAAGCTGACCTCCGACAGGCTCACGCGCATCTATCTCGATCGGATCAAGCGATTCGATCCGAAGCTCCACTGCATCATCACTCTCACGGAGGAGGCCGCGCTCGTCGCGGCGAAGCAGGCGGACGCGGAAATCGCGGCGGGAAAGTATCGCGGACCGCTGCACGGAATTCCCTTCGGCGTGAAAGACCTTCTCGACACCGCCGGCATCGCGACGACCTATGGCGCCGACCAGTTCAAGAATCGCGTGCCGACGGCCGACTCCGCCGTCGTCTCGCGGCTGCACAGTGCCGGCGCGGTACTCATCGCCAAGCTGAGCATGGGCGCGCTCGCGCTCAACGACATCTGGTTCGGCGGACAGACGATGAACCCATGGCTGCTCGAGGAAGGCGCGTCGGGATCGAGCGCCGGGCCGGGCGCCGCGACCGCCGCGGGGCTCGTCGGCTTCTCGATCGGCAGTGAAACGGGCGGCAGCATCATCAGTCCGAGCATGCGCTGCGGCATCACGGGATTGCGCCCCACCTACGGCCGCGTGCCGCGCACCGGCGCGATGACACTCTGCTGGTCGCTCGACAAGCTCGGACCGATGACGCGCAGCGTCGAGGACGCGATGCTCGTACTGCAGGCGATCACTGGTCCCGATGCCGGCGACGTCGCCAGTGTGCCGAGCCATCTCGATTTCGATGCCGGCGCGCCAGTGAAGGGACTGCGTGTCGGCTATATGCCGTCATGGATGAAAGAGAGTCCCGCGACGGACGTCGATCGCGCAACGCTCGACGCGATGACGAAGCTCGGCATGATCTCCACGCCGATCACGTTGCCCGATTGGCCATACGACTCGCTCAACCTGATCCTCTTCGCCGAAGCGGCGGCGGCGTTCGAGGAGATGACGCTGAGCAAGCAGGACGATCAGCTCAAGGTGCAGGTGCCGGACGCCTGGCCCAATCTCTTCCGCGAATCACGTTTTCTGTCGGCCGTGGATTTCGTGCAGGCCGACCGGCTCCGCAGAAAAGTCGCGATGGAGATGGCGCGCGTGATGTCGGGAGTCGATTTGCTGCTCGTTCCGTCGTTGCGCGATGAGATGCTGGTGATCTCGAACAACACCGGGCATCCATCCATCACGCTGCGCACGGGGTTCGTGCAGGTGTCGGAGGCGCGCAGCGATTGGGCGCCCGACCCGGCGCATCCACTTCCGAAGTTCGCGCCGCCGCGCCGGGTACCGCACGGCGTCACGCTGATCGGCCGTCTGTTCGATGAAGGAACCATCGCACGGGCGGCGTTGGCGCTCGAGCAGTCGCTCGGCGTCGTAGCCG
>JALZAE010000304.1 GCA_030948535.1 Gemmatimonadota bacterium
GAGAAGATCAAAGGCTCATGCTCTTACCACGGCCGCATCTCTAAGCTTCTTGAGCACGAGTGAGGCGAGCGTGCCCTGCAGCAGATCGGATTGTGCGCCACGATCACCTCGCGAATGACTTCGCGGCAGGGTAAGTCCGGACCTGTAGAGAGTCAACAAGAGATGCACTAGCCGCTCCCGGATGACCGCTTTACGTTCAACCGTATGGTTGAGCAACAGACTCGGCGACTCGATCGCGTCTTCGGGGCGCTCTCGGATCCGACGCGCCGGGCGATCGTGGCCCGACTGTCGCGCCGGCCGGCGACCGTGGGCGAGATCGCGGCGCCATTTGCGATCTCGCTCGCCGCGGTGTCCAAGCACGTACAGGTACTGGAACGGGCGGGAATCGTGCATCGCGACATCCGCGGCCGCACGCACCACTGCTCGCTCGAGCGGGATGCCCTGCGATCGGCCGCCGACTGGGTGGAGCGCTATCATCGATTCTGGGACGCGCGGCTCGATGCACTGGAGCAGGTCCTCGAGGCGCGCCGCGCGCCCAAGCGGCGCTGATCACCCGACACGGCAATATGCCCACGTCTGAATCTCGCGTCGTCATCCGCCGCACGATCGCGGCGACGCCCGAGGAAGTGTTCGCCGCCTGGACCGACGCGGCGACGATGGGGCTATGGATGCGGCCCGGCAGCACATCCGCGTCCCGCGTGGAGCTCGATGTGCGCGTCGGCGGCGCGTTCACGATCGACATGATGCACGGCGAGCGGGTGCACGTGCATCGCGGAGAGTATCTCGAGATCGATCCACCGCATCTGCTTGTCTTCAGCTGGATCTCCGACGGCACGCAACAAGAGCGAAGCATCGTGCGGGTCGAGCTCCACGCGCGGGGCGAGGAGACGGAGCTGGTGCTCACGCACGAGCGGCTGCCGAGCGAGGACGCGGAGAAAAGCCACCGTCGAGGATGGACCGACATCGTCGAGGCCCTTGCCTTACGACTCGAGCGGGGTCACTCCGCTGATTGACGGCACACGCGGCGCGCGGCTTCTTTGGCGCACATGAGCGCATCGATCAATCTCGTTCTCTACATCGCACTGGGCAGCGCGGCTGGCGGCGTCAGTCGCTTCCTTCTCGCGAGCGCCATTCAAGAGCGCGCGAACAGTGCGTTCCCCATGGGCACACTCGTCGTCAACATCACCGGCTCACTGCTGCTCGGGTTCATCTTCTCCTACGCGCTCCAAACGACGAGCGTCAGCGCCGAGATGCGCGCGTTTCTCACCACGGGCTTCTGCGGCGGCTACACGACCTTCTCCGCCTTCAGCTACGAAACCGCGCGCTTGATGCAGCAGGGACTGTTCGCCCAAGCGGCGGCGTATGTGGGCACGAGCGTATCGCTGAGCGTGGCGGGGGTGTTCGTTGGATTTGCGTTGGCGCGGCGGATGTTGGGGGCTGGGGGCTAGGGGCTGGGGCGCGGAGCGAGCATCGACACCGATTGCGCATCGAGATTCATGATGCGCCCAACCCCCAGCCCCCGACCCACAGTCCCGTCTCACGTACGCGGCGCCCCGAGATACCTCCCATACCACTCGAGATATCGCTCGAGCCGGTCCCGCTTGTAGCTCGGCGTCGTGATCCCATGATATTGACCGGGATAGACGATGAGACGTGCGTCGACGTTGAGACTCTTGAGCGCCTGATACATCTGCTCGCTGCCGAGTAGCGGCACGTTGAAGTCTTTTTCGCCGCCGAGGAAGAGCGTCGGCGTGTTGATGCGATCGGCGTGGAAGAACGGATACGAGACCTTGATCCACGCCTCCTGATTCTTCCACGGCGCGCCGAGCTCGGCTTCGTACTGCGTGATGTACTCGTCGGTGCCGTACATCGAGATCTGGTTCGAGCTGCCGGCGCCACTCGTCGCGGCTTTGAAGCGATGGTCGGTCGCGATCGTGTAGTTGGTGAGAATTCCGCCGTAGCTCCATCCGCCGATGCCGAGGCGGCTTGGATCGGCGAGCCCGATCTTCACGACATGATCGACGGCGCCGAGCAAGTCGACGACTTCCTTGTTGCCCCAGTCGGCGAAGATCGCCGATTGATACGCCGCGCCGCGGCCCGCGCTGCCGCGATAGTTGGCGGCGACGACGACGTAGCCGTTGGCGGCGAAGAGCTCGCGCTCGAAGTTGAACGCGTGCGCGTCCTGGCCGTTGGGTCCGCCGTGAATCCGGAGCAGCGTCGGATATTTCTGTCCGGCGGTGTAGCCCGCCGGCTTGACGAGAAGGCCGTGCACCTCGGTGCCGTCCTTGCTGCGCGATGTGAACTCCTCGGTAACGCCGAGCTGGATCTGCGAGAGCCAGCTGTCGTTCTGGTGCGAGAGCTTGCGCAGATGCGCGCCGTCCAGCGCCCACACTTCCGGCGGCTCGCTGTCCGACGCCGCGAGGAGCGCGCCCGACCCATCACCGCCTAACGAGAGTGACGCCAGCACGCGCTTGTCGCCGGTGACGCGCTCGACCGCGCCACCCGCAACCGGCACCTTCGCCAGATACTGCGAGCGGTCATCTTCGACGAGCATGTATAGCGTCTTGCCATCGGCGGACCAGTAAGGGTCAGACACGCCGCGGTCGAGCGGCGCGGTCAGCACGCGCGGCTGTCCGCCTGCCGCGGGTACGACGGCAAGCTTGTACAGATTGTAGGCGTAGAGCTTGAGCTCACTCCCCTGGAGATACGCGATGGATTGTCCGTCGGGACTCCAGGCGAGATGACTCGATCCGCGCGAGTTGTCCGGACCGGGCCATGTCGTCAGCTGCTTCGCGTCGGCGCCGGGCTTGGCATCCATGACGAAGACGTCGCTGTTGTCGCTGCGGTCGAGATCGCCGGCGAAGCGCTTGCTGACGAACGCGATCCGCGAGCCGTCGGGCGACCAGGCGGGATTGCTCTCCTCATGCTCGCCCGGTGTGAGCAACTCCGCTTTGTGCGATTCGACATCGAACAGATAGAGATGGCTCCGGCGCGGGCCAAGGTAGCCCTCGATGTCTTCCTTGAAGTGATAGCGGTCGATGACGATCGGCTTCTTCGTTTTACTCTTTGTCGTGTCCTTCGACGCCTTTGCCTCTTCAGGATCGGGGTCCTGTACCACCATCACGATGCGCTTCGAGTCCGGCGACCACTCGTACGAGTCGATGGCGCCCTTCACGTCGCTCACCTTCGTTGCTTCGCCGCCGATGCGATTGAGCATCCACAGCTGCGCGTCATCGCTCCCCTGCCGTGACGAAAGGAAGGCGAGCCACTTGCCGTCGGGACTCCAGCGCGGACTGCTCTCGCTCTCCGGCGTCGACGTCAGACGGATGCTCTGCGCGCCGTCCCAGCTCGTCATCCAGATGTCCGAGTCGTTCTTGTCCTTGGCGGAGTCGGCGCTGGAGACGGTGTAGGCCACCCACTTGCCGTCCGGCGACCGGTGCGGATCGCGGACATCCTTCAGCGAATAGAGATCGGCGGCGCGGAGTGGACGCTTGGCAGACTGGGCCGCAAGCGGTGCGGCGAAGAGAATCAGAGCGGCGATGCGAAAGACGCTGGGCACGATGCGAGAGGTTGGAGTAAGAAGGAGCGTAGCGGTCATCGCTTCGGACAATTCTTGTCCTTCTCCGTATCCGCGATCTGAAAGATCTTCCAGCTACCGGCGGTCTTCGCGAGCTGAAATGCGTCGACGCCGCAGTGGTGGAACGCCGTGCCGATATAGAAGTCGTACTCGGCCCACACCGTCGCCAGATAGTCGGCGATGCGAACCTCCGGAGCGTAGATGCGCTCGTCCCAGTTGCCGCCCTTCGAGCCGGCGATCGCCTTCATGAAATCCTGAGCGGCCATCGAGCGAACGTGCACGACACCGTTCCGCTCGCCGGGCCCCATGAGCACCGCGTTGGAGTCGATGACCGAGCGAATGAGCGATGTGTCGCGCTTGCGCATGCCGTCGAAAAACTTCGTGACCGCGGCGACGACCTGTTGCTGGTCGTCGCTCTGCGCACGAAGCACGGCAGGCATCGCGGCCGGGAGTGCGAACAGCGCTAGAGTTAACGCGAGACGGCGCATGCGGGCTCCATGGGGAGATGCGTGAGAAACTTTCGGACACCGTAATCCCGCCCCTCGACCGCCCTTTGCGCAACCTCGGCGCGATTGCATTCACAGTACGCGAACGGTTTTGTTTCTCTCCGATGTCTCCCGCGCCCTTTCCAGCCCCGGCCGCCTCCGAGCTCGCGGCGGCGCTGCTCCTGGCCACGATCACGGCCGCGCTGGGCGCGCTGTGTGCGTATCTCTATCGGCAATACCGCAAGCGCTACTTTCTCGCGTTCGCCTCCGCGCTCGCGATCTACGTGCTTCGCATCGGCGCGATCGTCGGCTACCTCACGCTCGAACGGCCGGAATTTCTCTACCTGCACCAGGTGCTCACCGGCTGGACAGCACTGGCGCTGCTGTGGAGCGCGCTGCTCGTGTCGCAGCAGCCGCGGTGGCGACCCGCGTACCTCGCCTTCGTTCTCTTTCCGCCGCTCTGGTCGTACGTCGCCATCTACCGCCTTCAGAACTTTCTGCTCGCCGCCGGACCGGCGGTGCTCTTTCTCAGCTTGGCCACGCTCTGGACTGGCTTCGTCTTCTTGCGATACTGGCGCCGCATCCGCTCGCACGGCGCGGCGCTGCTTGGCATCTCGTTCCTGCTCTGGGGCGCGCATCATCTGGACTATCCGCTGCTGCGCGCGCGCGGCGCATGGAGCCCGTGGGGCTACTACCTCGACATTCTCTTTCTCCTCTCCATTGGCGTGGGTGTGCTGCTCTTCGTACAGGATGATTTGCGGCGCGGTCTGTCGACGCTCTCGGTGCTCTCGGGCGAGCTGCAGCGCGGACACGACGACACGGGCGATGCCGCCATCGCGGCGCTCCTCGCTCGTCCACTTGCGCTCGGTGGCGTCCGGGGCAGCGCGCTCTACCTGAGTGACGATGGCCGTTTCGTCCGCGCGGTGGGCGCGTGCGCGCAGTGGGCAGGCACCGTGCCGGACGGCGCCGCGCGCGACGCGATCGTGCGCGGTGTCGAGACGGGTCATCCCACGGTCGCAAGACGATGGGACGGCGACGACGCCGGGCTCGGCGACCACCGGTACGTGGCGGTGCTGCCCATCTTTCGCGGCGGCGAAGCGTACCGTCCGGCGGGCGCGCTCGTGATCGTCGGCGAGGAGCTCGATCCTTTCACGGCGCTCGGCGATTCGTTCCTGCTCGCGCTGGGGCAGCAGGTTGGCGCGGCGTTGGAGAACGCGGATCTCTATCGCCGGCTGGCGTCGCGCACGCAGGACCTCGAGCGGCTGTCGGCGCGGATGGTGCGCCAGCACGAGGACGAGCGCCGCCAGATCTCGCTCGAGCTGCACGACGAGACCGCACAGGTGTTCTCCGCGGTGAAGATGCAGCTCGGCGTGCTACGCGAATCGGTGTCGCCCGACCTGGAGACGCGCATCGATCGGGCGCTGGAGCTGGTCGACGAGGGGATTCGCAGCATTCGCAGTGTCGCCAGCCATCTGCGGCCGCCGTTGCTCGACGACCTCGGATTGCTCGCCGCGCTGCGGGCGCTGGTGGCCGAGTTCGGCGAGCGGAGCGGACTCGCCATCACGCTCGAGGTGCCGGCGTCGCTCCCGGAGCTGGGTGAAGACACGGAGCTCGCGCTCTTTCGCGCGCTGCAGGAGGCGCTGTCGAACATTGCGCGGCATGCGTCGGCGACGCGGGTGTCGGTTATCGTCGCTGCCGAAGATGGTGCGATGTCGCTGCTCGTGCGCGACGACGGTCGCGGTCTTCCCACCGGCGACGTCACCCACGCCAATGGTCGCATGGGACTCGCCGGGATGCGCGAGCGGCTGGCTGCGCTCGGCGGCGCAATGTCGATCTCCAGTGATTCGTCCGGCGGCGGCACCGAGCTTCGCGCGCGTGTTCCCGCCGGCGCTCCGCCGTCGCCATGACGAGCATTCGCGTTCTCGTCGTCGACGATCACGCGCTGGTGCGTGAGGGCATTCGGCACGTACTGACGGTCGATCCGGGATTCGAGGTGGTGGCGGAGGCGGCGAGTGGCGACGAGGCGATCGCAATGGCGAAGACGCACGCGCCCGACGTCGTCGTGCTCGACATCTCGATGCCCGGCGGCAGCGGCCTCGACGTGACCGCCGCGCTGCGCCGTGAGATGCCCGGCGTGCGCGTGCTCATCCTGAGCATGCACGATCACGAGCAGTACGTGCTGGAGAGCGTGCGAGCCGGCGCACACGGCTACCTGCGCAAGGACTCGTCGCCCGGCGAGCTGCGGGAGGCCATTCGCGCGGTGCACGACGGCGAGAGCTTTTTCAGCGCACCGGTGGCGACGCAGCTCTCGGCCGCGCTCCGCGGTGAGGCCACCCGCGAGGTGCGGGCGACCAAGCTCGCCACGATCACCGGACGCGAGCGCGACGTGTTGCTCGGTGTGGCGCAGGGCCGAACGAACAAGGAGATCGCGGCGAGCCTCGGCATCAGTCCGCGCACCGTCGAATCGCACCGCGAGAGCCTGATGCGAAAGCTCGAGATCAGAAGCGTCGCGGGTTTGACGCGCCTCGCGATTGATGAGGGGCTCGTTCAGGAATAGTCATCGGTCCGCGCGTCGATCTCTTCGGTCACCGTAGAACTACGGACGCGTCTGTCCGTAGCGCACCGAATGACGATGGTCTCCGCAGTCGGGTATCCTCGGTCTCACCCGACTCACAGGACTCCATCGAGTGTCATTCGTTCTACGCGCACGACTCGTCGCGCTCTCGTTAGGCGCCGCGCTCGCAACCGGTAGCGTCGCCGGTGCGCAGCAGGACAGCGCCAAAGTTCGCCCGCTGGAGAAAGTCACCGTCACCGCGACTCGCACGCCGACGACCGCGTTCAATTCGCCGCTGCCGGTGAACATCATCGACAGCAGTGTCATCCACGACCGGCAGCCGAATACCGCCGTCGATCTGTTCCGCGAGCAGCCGGGACTCGACGTGAACGGCGTCGGCACCAACCAGGTACGGCCGACGATTCGCGGGATGCGCGGCCAGCGCATCCTGCTCCTCGAGGACGGGCTGCGCCTCAACAATGCGCGGCGCCAACAGGATTTCGGTGAGCTGCCGGCGATCGTCGACGTCAACGAGATCGATCGCGTCGATGTGGTCCGCGGACCACTCTCGGTGCTCTACGGCACCGACGCCATTGGCGGCGTGGTCAACATCATCACCAGCGGCGCGCCGCCGCGTGGAACGCCTGCCGGTTTGCACGGCTCGCTCGGCTACCGGTACAGCTCGGCGGACGACCAGCGCCGCCCCAGCGGTGTGATCGAGCAGCGCGTCGGTCGATGGGGATTTCGTCTGAGCGGATCGTACCGCCAAACCGATTCGTACGAAGCGCCCGCCGGCAGCTTCGGCACGCTGGTGCTGCCCGCGACCACGAAGGTGAACGACACCGGTGTGCGCGATCACGATTTTTCCGGATCTGCCGGCGTCGATCTGACGGCGACGCAGCGCCTGTTCGGCAAGGTGGAGTCGTATCACGCCAACAACGCCGGATTCGGTTACGTGGATCCTTCAGTGCTGGGCACCGACCAGCCGCTGATCGCCATTCGCTATCCCAAGCAGAACGTCGACCGCTACACACTCGGCTATCGCGCGAATTCGCTCGGCACCGCGCTCGCCGATCGCGCCGAGATCACGACGTACTATCTACGCAACGCGCGCGACCTCGATCAGCACGTGTTCGTCCCCTTTGGTCCCGGCACGCCGCCCGGCGCCGGCGTCGACGTGCTCTCGCATAACTTCACCGACATCGCGACGTTCGGCGCGCGCGCCGAGGCGACGAAGATCTTGTTCGGCCGGCACCTGCTCACCTATGGCGCCGATGCGTTTCGTGACCGCTCCAACAACAGCGATTCGAGCACGACCGTCGTGCTCGGATTTGGTCCGCCGCGCCCTCGGAATGATCTGATAAGCAAGGTCCCGAACGCGACGTATCGCAGTGCCGGCGTGTTCGCGCAGACCGATCTGCAACTCGCCGAGCCGCTGCACATCATCCTCGGCGGCCGCGTGCAGGATGTACGCGCGGACACGCGCGCGACGGCCGGACAGACCGGTCCGCTCCTGAGCAGTCGCGAGACGCCGGTGGTTGGCACCGCGAGCGCGGTCTATCGCGCGACGGAGTATCTCAACCTGATCGCCTCCGTTGGGCGGGGCTTCCGCTCGCCGAATCTCGTGGAGCGCTTCTTCAACGGCGCGACGCCGGAGGGATCCGGCTATCAGAAGGCGAATCCGAATCTTTCGCCCGAGACGAGTTTGAACGTCGACCTTGGCGCGCGCGTGCAGGCGGGCCCTGTCGCCGCCGAGGCGTTCGTGTTCAGGAACGATCTCCACAACGGCATTGCGATCGCGCCGACGGCCGACAGCGTGAACCGACTCCCCGCGTTTCAGAACGTGAACGTCGCGAAGCTCCGCTTTTCCGGCGGTGAAGCGCAGCTGTCGCTACAACTCCCGCTCGGATTCTCGACGAGCGCGAACTACTCACGGCTGACGTCCAAGGACGTGCTGAACCCGAACAATCCGGTCGGCGACACGTACTCGAACAAGATTGCCGGCGAGCTCGCGTACCGTCTGCCGACGGGGCGCTTCTGGGCGGCGTACGGAATTCGGCACAACGGCGAGCAGAAGGATGTTCTCGCGGGCAGCACTCCACTCGGTCCCGTGATCCCATCGTTCACCGTGCACTCGATCCGCGCGGGCGGCACGCTGTTCGAGCACGCCGGCACGCGCCACTCGCTCACGTTGGCGATCGACAATCTCACCAACACTCTCTACTCCGAATTCTCCAACGCGAGCTTCTTCAGACCCGAAGCCGGACGGAATGTGATCGTGACGTACGGACTGGGTTTTTAAGGGCGGGTGTGGGGTGTCCGGTGCGGGGTGTGGTTAAGGGAAAGAATTTCTGCGGTAACCACACCCCCCACACCCCACGCCACACCCCACGCCCGCGCGTCCTCTTGCTCCTACGCCCTTTTCCCCCTCTCTTCCCGTCTTCTGAGGAGGCGTGGTGGCGAAGGGGTCCACGGTTGGATTTGCCGGAGTTGGCGCGCTCATCATCGGTCTGCTGGCCGGGCCGCGCGTATTGGCGCGCTCGGAATTGCCGCTGTTTTCGGAAGGTGGCGCGGCGCGTTCGTCGGGTGATGGCGGAGGCGGCGGCGCCAGCGATATCGTCCGGCATCGCACTGCGCGCGAGCTGATCGAGGAGTACGACGGCAAAGCGTTGCCGGCCGACAGCGCCGCCGCCGCGCGGCATCCGCTCGTCGTGCTGATCGCGACTCTGCCCGACCCGATCGACTCGCACATGGACTGGGCGTTCGACAGCGGTATCGAGTCGATTCGCCGGGCGAACGAGGTGACGGGGTTCGTCACCGATCGCTTCTGGTTTCCGTGGCCCGCTAGCGATGACGCGGCGCGGCTCAGAGCGCATCCGGATGCGCGCCCCGTCCGGGACATCTATCCGGGCGTCATGCTGTTTCGCTCGGCCATTCCAAGCAACGACACGCTGCGTGTCATCCTCGTCGTTGGCGAAGTGCCGACGTACGGCCTGCACGTGGCGCAACTGGACTCGGCGCTCGCCGAGCGCGACCGCTTGCTCTACGGAACGACCGATTCGACGACGAAGACGAATGCGCCGCGCGTTCAGGCATCCGGCCGTCTCGACACCCTTCGCATCATCGGACCGATCACCTCGGGAGCGAGCCCATCGTTCCGCCGCGCGCTCGCGCAGTGGCGCGCGGCGCCCAACAAGCCGGACCGCCAGGCCGGTGCCTGGTTCGTCAGCGGCGGCGCGACGAATCTCAGCAATCGCGAATATCTCGACAGCGCCGCCATCGGACTTCACTTCCAAGCGACGGTGCACTCCGATGCCGCCCTGCAGAAGGCGATCGAGCGCTATCTGGCGAGGCTGGGCATCGCCCGCGAAAACATCGCGTATCTGAAGGAAGGATCTTCCTACGGACAGGGCGCGGGGCAGCCTACCGCGAACAGGAACTCGATCAAGCTGAAGGAAGTTGGTGATCGCCTGTCGGCGATTCGCGCCAACGTGTTCCAGGCGATCGCGCAGGCCGGCGCCGTGCCGCAACAGAATTCCGCCGTCGGCAAGCTGCTCGATTCCGCCCGCGTCACCGGTGCCTACGGCGCACAGGTCGACAGCGCCGTCGCGCCGGCGCGCGACATCCAGAAAGATGGCGATGTGCCGCGCGCGGTGGTGAAGGCCCTCGACAGCTCGGTGCGGGTCATCAACACGCGCATCTCGCTCGGCAGGGACGGCGAGCCCATCACGATTCGCTTCCCGATGAACATCTCGCATTTGCGGAGCGAGTACGCCCGTCACCCGGCGACCGCCGATGGCGCCGGCGCTCCGGCCTCGCCGCGCATTCCGCTCAATCTCGCCGATCCCGCGCTCACCGCCGAGAGTCCGCCGGTGACCTCCGAGCTCACCGCGCCTGCGCTCGAGTTCATCCTGGCCGAGATGACGCGTACGCTCTCGGCGCATCGCATCAGGGCCGTCGGCATACTGGCGAGCGATGTTCGCGACAAGATGTTCCTGGCCGACGAGGTGAAGCGGCGCATGCGCGACGTGCAGCTCTTCACCTTCGGCAGCAACGTGCTGTACGATCGCCAGGATTTCGAGACGCTCCACGGCATGCTCGTCGTCTCGACGTATCCGCTCGTGCTCGAGAGCCAGCACTGGGACCGCACGCGATCGCGACGGGAGCGGCTGCCCTTCCAGAGCGACATCGCCGAAGGCGTGTTCAACGCCACGCTGCTGCAGCTCGGCCAGGATTCGTTGGCGACGGACTATGTCGTGCCACTCGACACGCTCGCCACACTGGCGCCGCCGGTCTGGGTGTCCGCCGTCGGCAATCGCGTGACGATGCCGCTCGTGATCGACACGACGGCGAACACGCACGGAGCAAAGGCGTACCTGCGCGATCGCGCGCGGCCGAGGCTCGCCGCGAGCGCCCAGCCGAACAGCGTATTCGATGAGTATTGGTTTCTCAGCGTAATGCTCGTGCTCGGCTTTCTGGCGGCGTACGGCCTGGCACAATATCGAACCGACAGTCGCGTGTACGATTGCGGCCCGCTGTCGATGGCGACCGAGCACGACCGCGAGATCGAGCAGCATCTCTCGCTCCATCGCGCGGCCCTTCGCATGCGCCGGGAGGTGTACGTCCTGATCCGGGCAGCCGCCCTCGCGTCGGCCGCGTACGCCGCGTCGCTGTTTCTCTTGCACAGCAACGCGCACGGGACGCAGCTGGACGCCTGGCGCTGGTTCGCGCCGCTGCTGGTGTTGGCCGTGCTGGTGTTCGCGCTGACGCGCGCGATGCCGCAGATCGTTCACCTCGTACGACAGCATGCACGGTCCGCGGGCACGTACGCGGATAGTCAGCTGCGGACAAAGAGCGTGCACGGCACGCTCTGGTGGGCCGGGATCCTGGCCCGGGCGCTCGTGGTGGTCCTCGCCATTCTGTATGTCATCGCCTGCACGCATTTCATCGTCGATCTGGCGAATCTGCGCTCGGACTCGCCAGCGTTGGCGGCGATCTTCTTCGCGCGAACTACGGCGGTCTCGAGCGGGCTGTCGCCCGCGGTGCCGCTGATACTCGGCGCGATCGGCATCGTGTCGTGGAGCGCGTGGCATCTCCGCCGCATATCGCTCCTCGGCCGGACGACGGCGTTCGAGCAAGCGTGCTTCTGCCATCGCGAACAGGTCGATGCGACGCTGTCGTGGGGCGTCATCCGGCCCGCCACCGGCTCCGGTTTCGACCGGATGCACAGCGATCGCGCGGCGCCGGAGACGGCGGCCGGCGGCGTCCGCTCGGTGCGGCGGCATCTCTTCTTCGCGGTGCCGGGCGTGCGCGGTGTCGCGCTGCTCGTGGTGCTGCTGCTGTTCTGTGTCTTCGAGTGGAACCACTTCCATCACAGCTTCGAGGCCGGCGTGTTCCCGCGCCGATTCACTTGGATGCCGTGGATCAGCAACGTCACCGCCTTCGACATGCTGTATCGCGGAATCATCCTCGGCTCGATCGTCGCGATCTCGTGGGCGCTCTATCGGCTGCTCGCGGTGTGGTTCGGCATGCGCGCCTGTCTCAAGTCGATCGAGGTGACGCCGCTGCTCGATGCGTTCGAGCGCTCGTCGAAGGAATTCTCGCGCCTGACGCGCATGACGCCTTTCCAGGCGCCTTCCGACCGGATCGTCGATCACGAGATCGAGCGCCAGCATGCGGCGCTCTATCGCCTGCTCTGGGCGGGAGCCCCTACCGAGCCGCGGGATCTCGACCAGCTCTCCACGGTGGCGCGCAGCGATGTGATGCGGGAGCGGCGCGGCTCTCTCTATTGTCTGGTATCCCCCAAGGAGCTCGGCGCGGAGATCGCGCAGCTGCTGGTCGCGCTGCGCGAACGGTGGAATCCGACCAAAATCGAGGCCGACCCGGAGCAGGAAAAACGGAGAGAAGCGATCACGACGGCGGCGGAAGATCTCGTCGTGCCATTCCTCATCGACTACATCGAATGGGTGTTCCGCCACCTGCGCGCACTGGCGTTCTTTCTCGCCACCGCGATCGTCGCCACGACGATCCTGCTCTGGTCGTATCCCTTTCTGCCGGAGAGCGGGATTCGCCTGGCGTTCATCGCCCTCGTCGTCGTCTGCGTCGGCGCGATGCTGTTCGTGCTGACGGAGATCAATCGCGACGATGTGCTCAGCCGCATCACGCACACCGACCTGGGCGCCGTCACGTGGGATGCGAATTTCATTTTGAACCTGATCCTCTTCGGCGTGGTGCCCCTGCTCACGCTATTGGGCGCGCAGTTTCCGGCGATCGGCGATTTCCTCTTCTCCTGGGTCACGCCCGCACTGCGAGCCGTGGGCCGCTCGTAGCAGCGACGACGATTACTTCAGCTTCGCCAGCGCCTTCTTCGCATCCTCCAGTTTCGGATCGAGCGAGACGGCCGTTTCGTACTCCGCCTTGGCGCCCGCGGAGTTGCCGCGTCGCTCGGCGATCATCCCGAGCCGGTAGTGCGCGCCGGCAGGCGTCGGGTTGCCGCGCGTCACCGGCATCGTGAGGTATTTCTTGAGCGCGGCTTCGCCCGCATCGAGCCGCTGCCCCGACATCGCCGCCGTCTTGCCGAGTTGATACGTCGGTCGCGTCATCCCACTTGCTCTCCTCCATCGCGACTCTGCCGAGCCAGTAGGTCGCCATCGCGTTGCCGGCCTTGGACGCCGGCTCGAACGCGGCCTTTGCCTCCTCGTACTTCTTCGCGCGATAGAGCTGGATGCCCGCATCCAGATCGCGACTGCTAGCGTCGCAAGTCTCGGTCTGCGAGGCAGATGAAGATTTCGGGCTTGGGATTGCCGAGCGAGGTGTCACTCATCGCGGACGGGGCGTGTTAGACAGCGACGTGCGTCGTCACCCTAGTCGGTTCGCAATGCGATCATCGGATCGATCCGCGTCGCTCGCATCGCGGGGACGAGGCAGGCAAGCGCCGCCGCGACACTGAGCACGATCACCACGCCGCCGAACACGACTGGATCGCGCGGATTCACGCCGAAGAGGGCAAGGGCAAGTAGACGCGACACGCCGAGCGCGATCACGAGCCCGACGGCCATGCCGACGGCGATTTGCGTCATCCCCTGTCGCAGGATCAGGCTCACCACGTCGCGCTCGCGCGCGCCGAGCGCCATGCGCACACCCATCTCGCGCGTCCGCCGGCTCACTGAGAAGGACATCACGGCATACAGCCCGATCGACGCCAGAAAAAGCGCGACGATCCCGAACACCATGAACAGCGAGCCAAAGATGCGGTAATGCCAGTTCTGCTCGGCGACGCTGGTGGCCAGGGTGCGTACGAAATAAATCGGCTGGTCCGCATCGATCGACGCGACCGCGTTGCGCACCAGCGGCGCCAGCGCGTTGGCGTCACCGCGCGTGCGGATGGCGACGCTCACGTAGCGCTGTGGATTCTGCTCGAAGGGCACGTACAGTCCCTGCGGATCCTTGTTGTCGGCGCCGCCCATGTAGAGATCCGGGACCACACCGACGATCGTCAGCCAGGGCGCCTTCGTCGCGAGTCCGCCGAAGCGCACGCGGCGGCCGACCGGGTCTTCCCCTGGAAAGAGCTTTTGGCCAAGCGAGCGGTTGATCACCGCCACCCGAAGGGTGGTCGCGTGATCGGTCTCCTGAATCAGCCGGCCACTGATCGGCTTCGCCCGAAACACATCGAAGAAGCCCGGCGTGACCGCGACGAAATGGCCGCGCGGGATATCGCGCTCCTTCTGATACGTCGTGCCTTCTTTGGCGAGCGGGCCGAAATTCGAGCCGAGCGCGGGCAAGTTGAGCGTGAGACCGCTGACATCCGCGCCGGGGATCGCCGCCAGCTTCGTCGCCAGCTCGTTGAAAAACTGCAGCTGCTTCGTCGAGTCGGCGTACTTCACCTCGTTGAGTCCCACGCGCGCGGTGAATACGTCTTCCGTCGTGAACCCGAAGTCGATCGTGCGCAGCTTGGTCACGCTCTTGATCATGAGTCCTGCCGCGACGAGCAGGCCGCAGCTGAGCGCCATCTCCATCATCACGAGCCCTTTGCTCAACCTGCCCATCGCGAAACTGGATGAGCCGCGGGACTCATCCTTCAGGATGCTGTTGATGTCCACCTTCGATGCCTGCACCGCGGGAATGACGCCCGACAGAAAACTTGTCAGCGCCGTCACGATCAGCGCGAACCAGAGCACGGGGGGGTGCAGCCGGATGTCGATCCAGAATGGCGGCTGCGTCGATGCGATCGACGCGTTGAACAGCCGAATGCCGAAATACGCGACGACGATCCCGCAGACGGCGCCAATCAGCGACAGCATGGTCGACTCGGCGAGGAACTGGCCGATGACAGTGGCGCGTGAGGCGCCGAGCGCGGTGCGAATGCCGACTTCCTTGCTGCGATGCGCCGCGCGCCCGATGAGCAGGTTCGCCACGTTCGCGCACGCGATCAGCAGGACAAATCCGACGGCGCCGAGCATCGTGTAGAGCAGCCGCTTCGGCCCGTCGCCGATGGACGCATCGGTGAAGTGCTCGACTTCGGACGTCACGCCCTCGTTCGTCTTCGGATATTCTTTCGCCAATCTGCCGGCGACCGCGGCGAGATCCATGCTCGCCTGCTCGATGCTCACGCCCGGCTTGAGCCGACCGAAGACGTTGAGGTAGTCGCCCTCCCCGCGAGCGATCTTGAGCAAGTTCATGTGCGTCGGGATCCAGAGCTCCTGCCGCTCGGGGAAGAGGAACTTCTCCGGCATGACACCGATCACCACGGTCGGCTCGCCGTTCACGCGAATCGTCTTGCCGATGATCGCGCGATCGCTCGCGTAGCGATTCTTCCACAGATCGTAGCCGAGAACCACGACACGCTCGGCGCCTGGCGCGTCCTCACCGTCGCGAAAGGTGCGGCCCAACAGCGGTCTCACCCGCAAGATGGAGAACGAGTTCGCCGTCATGAACGCGCCGTCGTAGCGCTCGGCCCGCTCGGCGCCGCTGAGGTTCATGGTGCCCGTGTAATAGCCGGCGAGCGTCGTCATCGAGTGTTGCTGCGCTCGAAGGTCCATCAGGTCATGGATCGGCAAGCTCTGCCGCCGAGATCCGAGCGCGGGATTCGCGCGACCTACCGCGACGATCTGGTCTGGCTCGTCGAAAGGCAGTCCCTTCATCAGCGCGCCGTAGACGATGCTGTACATGATCGTCGTCAGTCCGATGCCGAGCGTCAGCGCGAGGATCGCGACGAGCGAGAGCGTCGGGCTCTTCGCCAGCGAGCGGGTGCCGTACCGGAATTGGCGAGTGATCGAGAGCATGACGAGCTCCGTGCGCATGGGGAGGACGATGATGGTGCTGCGCACCGCGAGACGGGACGTCGCGGTTGGAGCGATCTACGCGGGCGCTCGACTCACGGTTTCAGACCGGCGCAGTGTGACACATCGCTCGGGCTAAGGGCGATCGTCGGAGCGGCGGCCTGGGACGATGCCGCGCGGCCGCGCTCGCCGATCAGCGGCGTGGCGATTGCGGCGGCGATCAGTCTCATAGCCACCGAGGAGTAGGAGGCCGATGGCCAGAGGGGTGAGATAGTAGATGGCGCGATAGCCGACGAGCGCCGCGATCACCACGGCGGCGGGTGCCCATGGCGCGAGCAGCGTCACCATGATCGCGTCGAAAATTCCGAGCCCCCCCGGCACGTGCGACACGAGGCTCGCCGTCATCCCAAGCAAGAACACGCCGACGAAACTCCAGAAGGGCACGTGCGCTTCCGGCGGCAGAAGAACGTAGAGCACGCCGGCCATCAGCACCCATTCCACGGACGAGAGCGCGATCTGCAACAGGGCGAGGCTGATCGTCGGCGGAGCGAAGGAGCGTCCACGCACCACCAGCGGCGCG
>JALZAE010000347.1 GCA_030948535.1 Gemmatimonadota bacterium
GGGAATCGCTCGCATAAGAAACGCGCGCTCGTCCGCCCGGTCGCCTTTCATTCGCAAAGTCGGCGAGCTCCCCGTCGGGATACCAGAAGGAGATATGGCGCGCATACGGATCCTGTGGTCCTCCCGGCCGACCCGTGGGACACGGTGGCGAATCCAAGGTGATCTCGTAGATGCGCCGCGTGGTCGATGCCACGAAGTTGGTCGCGATGTCGCACCGCGTCGGCTTGATCGCGAGCAACGGGGTTGTTCCGTTGGCACCCGACGACCCCTCTTGGATAAGCCATCGCGTCGGGTCGCCAGCACCTTTCGTCAAGATGGTCTCGCCTGGCTCGAGCTCGATGAGACAGAGATGCAGCGGTGAACAGGTTAACGTCGGCTGGCTTCGCCCGAACGGCATCACGAGGCGCGCGCCAGCGCGGATCTCGCGCGCAACGCCCGTACGCTCGAATTCGCTGCGCGCACGGGCGATCGCGTCGAGTGGACCAGATGCGGAGTCGCCACCGCCGGCACTAGCGGTCTGCGACGAGGCGATTGCCGGAGAGGGAGGAGAGAGCACCTTTGACACGGGACTGGAACGCACGCTGTCGCGGCTCGTGGGCTGCGCTTGCACAACCGTTTGTGCGTCGGCCATTGCCGCGACGGCTACGAGTGCGACACGCGCGGTGCCGAGCCAGAGTATCCGACGCATGCCTCGATGCGCCGCGCGATGCTTCGATGGAAACACTGTTGCCGTCATGGTGTTGATCCTCCTCAGTGCGACGGATTTGAGGGTGAGGGCGCAGCCTCGGCGCGCCGGGCTGGCTCTTGTATCGGTAGTGGCGCTGCATTTGGTGTGAGCGCGGTTGGCGAGGTCACAGCCGCCGCAACTGGCGTCACGGGCGCGCCGCCGACCTGCGTCCAGCTGATCGACGAGACGTAAAGGCCGAGCGGATTGAGCATCATGCGAGCGTCGGCCTTTGACGGCGAAATCGTACGCGTCGTCAAATACGCTTCCCACGCCGTTGCGGTCGCCGGACTGCCCGACCCGCGCGCGAGATTCGTCTCCGTCCAGGTCACCTTCCATGTCTCACTGCCAGACGGCGCCCCGGGTACCGCAAGCACACTGGTCACCTCGACGAGCCGCGTGATATCGCGACCAAGCACACGCGGATCATTTTTTGGATCGCCGAAAAACGCGTTGAGAAACTCCGCCGCGTCTTGGTCGACGAAGGCATAGCTTCGCCGAACGAGCTCAGCCTGCGCGACGGGATCAGCGATCACGGTCCGAATGTCGTGGATGAAGGACGCCACTTGGCTGAGGACCACGCGACGATCGGTCGCCTTGAGCGCCGTCGCGGGGCCGAAGGCCTGCGCCCGCCCCAGCTGATCGACCTCGACGACATACGGTTGGATGCGCGACGTCAGCGACACGGACGCGAGCCCGAGACCAAGCACGACATTGCCCGAGAGCGCGAGAAATGCTGCGAGTTGCCAGTTCCGCTTTCCCTTTGCCAGATCGGCGAACAAACCCGTGAATTCCGTGCGACCGTGCAAGTATGCCGGCACCTTGCCCCGGGGGACTGCACAATCGGACTCCGCCGCGTCGCGACCCATCGCGGCATTCCGCGCATCGTGGGTGCTGAGCTCAGAGGCCACGAAGCGCACTCGCGATTCCGAAGTTCGCGCCACTCGCGATGCGGCTCGCCATGTTGCCGGGAATGCGCACCGTGAGCACCGCGAAGATGATCGAGATGACGGCCACCATCCCCTGCACATCCGGCGTCGCCGCGCGGAGCGTCGGTGGGATGTACGTCGTCACGATCGTCGTACCGATCGTGAGTAGGAGGTAGACGGAGAACAGGCGAACCCCGAGCCACACCAGGTAGTTGAGATAGTTCTCCGCGTACTGGGCCGTCGCGCGAAATCCGCCGAATCCAAGAAAAAGCACCCCTCCCGCGAGACCGACGTATGCCTCGACCCATGCGAGGACGAGCATCACGGCAACCAACGCGAAGCTCGCGTAGACGACGATGCGGGCGCCAAGCGCGAAAAAGAGCGCGGCGATCGACTCGAACGACAGCGGCATTCCTTCCGTCGACACCACGGAAAAGGCGATGTACGTGCCCATGTCCATCACCTCGGAGGGCGTCGCGGGCGGAGGCACCACGCCCGCCGCCTGTCCCGCCGCCGCGAGCCCATTGATGATGGGCGTGAGCCAGACGCCGGCACCGGTGATCAGCAGTAAGACGAACGACAGCAGGATGAACTTCATGAGGAACTTTGCCGCC
>JALZAE010000356.1 GCA_030948535.1 Gemmatimonadota bacterium
CGACGAGGTCCTTCGTGCCATCGCCTGATCTGCTGTCCGTTCGCGTGCAAGAGCTGGAGCACGGAGCCGCCGGCTGCGTCTCCACGCGTCAGTGGCCGTTGCGCACCCTGATCGCCTACCTGTTCGACGGCCGCGAGTGCGACGAGGTGCGCGCGTTGCTCGCCACCGGTGAAGGCGTCGCCCGCGGTGCCCGCCTCACCTGGCCGCCGACCACGATCACCGCGGAGGAGCTCACGGAGATCGAGAACACATTTCCGCCGCCCATTCCGGTGCGACAGCTTACACCGTCCGAGATCGCATCAGCGGAGCTGGTCATCCCTGCCGACAAGCCCAAGGTCGCCGTCTCGATTCGACCGTCGCATCCCGTCGTCGCGGCCGTGCTGCTGCACGCGGTCTACGAACGATTCGACTATGGCCCGTGGGCCGACCTCTTCACCGCATCGCTCACTCGCGACGATACCTTCGCTCTCCTCGCCGACATCGCGCTCGGCGTGTCGGAATCCGAGAACATTCAGCGAGCGTCCATGCTCGCTGAAGTTCACCCCGCAGTGATACGACTCATCGCCCAGCGCGCAGAGGAACAACCGCCCTGGCAGACATAGTCGGTGTTCGAGAAGCAATTGCCAGCATTCACCACAACCCGCAGCCGCCAGCCCCCGTCCTTGTTCGTCAATCTCGCCCTCCGCAACCTCACCCATCGCCCCTCACGATCCGCCCTTTTGCTCGGCGGATACGGACTCGGCGTCGGCGTCATGATCGTGCTGCTCGCCATCGGCGAAGCACTATTGACGCAGGCGCGCGACGAGAAGCTGGTCGGCGGCGGCGCGGTGACCGTACTGCCCGAGGGACTCGACATCGAGGTGATGAAGACGGGCGGCGTCGGCGGACTCTTCTTCAGCATCGATCGCGCGAAGTTCATCTATCGACAGCTGCTGGCCTCGCCGAGGCTCGCCGGTGTCGTGTCGAGCGCCGCGCCGCAGATCGATGGCAAGCTGCTCTATCTGCGCGCGGCGAATCGCGAATGGCCCGTGCGAGCCAGCGGCGAGATTCCGTCGCGGTCGGCGAGGGTGGGCGCGGCGCCGACTGTCGTCGAGGGCAATTGGACCGACGACCAATCCGATCGCCGTTGGATGACGCCGACGCCACTCGAGCTCTACTCGGAGATCGATCGCTTTCACGTTCCCCCCGAGGATCTCGACAATCGCGATAGCTGGGGCGAGTGGCACTACTTCAACGTGCTGTCGCCCGACCGTGCGCGATGGGCGTTCATCTCGTTCATCGTCGGCGGCGATGCGTCGAGGGGGCCGTCCGCCGATTCGGTGTGGGGGGGGCAAATCGCGATCAGCGTACGGGAGCAGGGTGGCGCGACGCGAAAGTTCGTCGCGCAGTCGCCGGCACACGCGGTTCGTTTCTCCACCTCCAGCGCCGATCTCACCATCGGCGCGTCGACGGTGACGGTGCTCGGCGACGGCCGCTACTCGCTCCACGCCGTCGCGCGCGAGGAGAAAACTGGAGCACCGCTCGCACTCGATCTCGTTGTCTCACCCGCGGCGCGCGCATTCTTTCCAGGCGCGGCGCTGTCGAGTGGCGCGTTCACCTCGGGCTACACCGTGCCGGGTCTTCGCGCGAGTGCCACCGGCACGCTCTGCATCGCCTCCTCGTGCGAGCGATACGAAGCAGCGCAGTCGTATCACGACCACAACTGGGGTGTGTGGCGCGGCGTCTCGTGGGAGTGGGGCGCGTCGCGCGCCGGAGACTTCACCTTTCTCTATGGGCGCGTACGCTCGCCCGACGGCTCGACCGCCGCCGCTCCGCTGTTTCTCTATCTCGTCGACTCGCTTGGCTTCCGCTCGCTCTTTCGTCCGAAGCAGATCTCGTACGTCGACGGACGAACGATCACCGTCAACGGTGCGACCGTCCGTGTGCCGTCCCACGCCGTCATGGAGGACGCTCGCGGCGCGGACACGCTGCGCGTCGAGCTCGAAATTGAGGATGCCATTGGCACCGACACTCGCCGCCCACTTATCGAACGGGGCGATGCGAGTGCTGCCCGCGCGCTGCGCACGCCGTACTTCATTCAGATGAAGGGCACGGCCACCCTCAGTGGCCGGATCGCCGGCGAGCGCGTGCATGGAGCGGGCACCGGCTTTTTCGAGACATACCGGTAAGGCGAGGGGCG
>JALZAE010000412.1 GCA_030948535.1 Gemmatimonadota bacterium
GGCCACTGTTGCCAGCGCGCAGGAAGTCGCGCGGGCACTCGACGCGTACGGCGGAGAGCGTAACATCATTCGAATGTTCTTCGAGCGCGGGGGCCGCATCTACACGACCGACTTCACGATTCGATGAGCGGGCCGGAGACGGAGCACACGCGCTACTCATCACCGCTGGCGCAGCGCTACGCGTCGGTGGCGATGCTGGAGTTGTGGTCACCCGCCACTCGTCACACCCTCTGGCGCGAGCTGTGGATCGCGCTCGCTGAAGCGCAACGCGAGCTCGGCGTGGAGATTCCCGCCGACGCGATCGCGCAGATGCACGCGCATCGATCCAGCATCGACTTCGAGAAAGCGGCGGCGTTCGAGAAGCGCTTTCGCCACGACGTCATGGCGCACATTCACGCCTTTGGAGAGGACGCACCGCTCGCTCGTCCCTTCATCCACCTCGGCGCGACGAGCGCGTTCGTCACCGACAACGCCGACCTGATCATCATGCGGCGCGGCCTGGAGCTGTTGCGCGCCAAGGTCACCGACACCCTTCGCGCGCTCGCGGCGTTCGCCGCGCGGTGGCGAGCCGAGCCGACACTCGGCTACACGCACTTGCAGCCGGCGCAGCTGACGACGGTCGGAAAACGAGCCGCGCTCTGGATGCAGGATCTGGTACTCGATGTGGCCGAGCTCGATCATCGGATCGCGACGCTTCCCCTGCGCGGCGTGAAGGGAACGACGGGGACGCAGGCAAGCTTTCTCGAGATCTTTCGCGGGGACCACGAGAAGGTGCGCGAGCTCGAGCGGCGCGTCGTCGCGAAGATGGGGTTCACGAGCGCGCTCCCGGTCACCGGCCAGACGTACAGCAGAAAGCTCGACGCCCAATTGCTCGCCGTGGTCGCGGGCGTGGCGACGAGCGCGGCCAAGTTCAGCGCCGACATCCGCATGCTGCAAGCGTTCGGCGAGATCGAGGAGCCGTTCGAGAAGGAACAGGTCGGCTCCTCCGCGATGGCGTACAAGCGCAATCCGATGCGCTCCGAGCGCATCGCGGGACTCGCCCGCTTCGTGATCTCGATTGAGGAGAACGCGAATCAGACGCACGCGGTGCAGTTCTTCGAGCGCACGTTGGACGACAGCGCCAACCGACGGCTCTCGCTGCCAGAATCGTTCTTGGCGACCGACGCGATCCTGGTATTGATGGCGAACATCGCCGGCGGGCTCGAGGTGCATCCGGCGCGAATCTGCCGCCGGGTGATGGACGAGATTCCCTTCATGGCCACCGAGCTGCTGATGGTCCGCGCCGTCGCCGCGGGCGGCGATCGCCAGGAGGTACACGAGGTGATCCGCCGCCACAGCATCGACGCCGCCAGGGCCCTCAAGAACGGCGAGACCGATCGCAACGATCTGCTCGAGCGGCTCGCGCGCGATCCCGAGATGGGATTGCCGCTGGACGAGCTGCGCGCGGTGGTGGATCCGGCGCACTTCGTCGGGCGGGCGCCGCAGCAGGTCGACGAGTTCCTTCGCGATGTCGTCGCGCCGATTCTCGCGCGGCACGCACAGCAGATCACTCGCGAGGACCCGCGCGTATGACGACCGTGTCGCCTATCTCCGACACACACCTTCCGCTCGCGCGCATCGCGCGCGGCAAGGTGCGCGACGTCTACGAAGTCGACGCCGAGCGTTTGCTCCTCGTCGCGACGGACCGCGTCAGCGCGTTCGACGTCGTGATGCGCGAGGCCGTACCGTACAAGGGTGCCGTGCTGACGCAGATCAGCGCGTGGTGGTGCCGTCGGATCGAGGACGTAGTGCCGCACCACATGCTCTCCGCCGACGCCGACGAGATCATCGCGCAGGTGCCGGGGCTTGCGGGTCATCGCGCCTCGATCGCCGGACGCGCAATGCTCTGCCGGCGCGCGACGGTCTTCCCGGTCGAGTGCGTCATTCGGGGCTATATTACCGGCTCGGCATGGAAGGAATACGCGGCGCGCGGCACGCTCGCCGGCGAAGCGCTGGCGCCTGAACTGTTGGAAAGCGCGCGACTCGATCCGCCCATTTTCAGTCCGGCCACAAAGGCGGACGTCGGACACGATGAGAACATCACGGTGACGCACATGCGCGAGGTGGTCGGCGACGGCGCGGGTGAGCAGCTCGAGCGCTTCACGCGAGCGATCTATGACCGCGCCCGCTCCATCGCCGAAAGGCGCGGCATCATCATCGCGGACACGAAGTTCGAGTTCGGTCGCACGAGCGATGACCGGATCGTGCTCATCGACGAGGTTCTCACGCCGGATAGCTCGCGTTTCTGGCCGGCCGACTCGTACGCGCCCGGCCGTTCGCAGCCGAGTTTCGACAAGCAGCCGCTGCGCGACTATCTCGATGGCGAGCGCCGCGCCGGCCGATGGAACGGCGACGCGCCCCCCCCGCCGCTCCCCGCCTCCGTCGTCGCCGCGACGAGCGAGCGGTATCTCGACGCCTTTCGGCGGCTCACCGGCACTCCGCTCGACATCGAGGCTCTGTCGTGAATTTCGCCCGAGAGGGATTGATCTTCATCGCCATCGCCGCGCTCGTCGCGGTCGGCGCTTTCTCGTTCGCGATGTACCGGCGCTCGTGGGCGCTGTGGCTCTTCGCCTTCGTCATCGCCGTGCTCGCGCTCTGGGTCGCGTACTTCTTTCGCGATCCCGAGCGACAGGGCGAGCGCGGCGACCAGCTGGTGATCTCACCCGCCGATGGTCGCGTCGTTCAGATCACGGAGGTCGCCGAGCCCGCCTTCTTTCACGGTTCAGCGACCCGTGTCTCGATCTTCATGAACGTTTTCAACGTGCACGTGAACCGGTATCCCGTGAACGGCGTCGTGAAGTATCTGCAGTACAACGCGGGCAAGTTCCTCAACGCCGCCAACGACAAGGCGAGTCTCGAGAACGAGCAGATGTCGGTCGGGATTCAGAGCGGATCGCATAAAGTGCTCGTGCGCCAGATCGCCGGCCTCATCGCGCGGCGCATCGCGAACTATGCGAAGATGGACGACTCCGTCTCCCAGGGCACACGCATGGGACTCATCCGCTTTGGGTCGCGCGTCGATGTGTTCATCCCGGCCGGCTCGGCGGTGCGCGTGAAAGTCGGCGACCTACCGGTGGCCGGCACGACCGTGCTCGCGGAGCTTCCCAAGTGATCGCGCGACCGCGCGGGAGAATACGATGAGTCCATCGATGCCGCGACGACCCGAGATGCGACGCGCTGTCGTGCTCCTCCCCAACGGCGCGACACTGGGGAATCTTTTCTTCGGCGTGTGGGCCATCGTCTCGGCCGCGCAGGGCGCGTACTACTTCGCCGTCTGGTACGTGCTGCTCGGCGGAGTGATGGACGCGCTCGACGGACGCATCGCTCGTGCGACGCGCACCGGCAGCGCCTTCGGTGTCGAGCTCGACTCGCTCGTTGACGCGATCAGCTTTGGCGTCGCGCCGGCGATGATCGTGTACTTCGCCGTGCTCAACCGCGACAGCTGGGCATGGACGCTCTGCTTCCTGTTCATCGCCTGCGCGGTAATGCGGCTGGCGCGATTCAACGTCGAGCAGGGCGGACGCGCGAAGACGCACTTTCACGGATTGCCCAGCCCGGCGGCGGGGATGACGCTGGCGAGCTATTGGTGGTTCAGCCAGACGCCGCTTTACCGCGACACGATTATCGGCGCGCTGCCCTGGCAGACGGTGATTCCATGGCTGACGATCATGCTCAGCTTTCTGATGGTCAGCCACGTGCTCTATCCCGCCGTGCCGACCATTGGGTTCCGCAGCGTGAAGGGGATCCTCGGCCTGCTGGCGGTGGTCGGCACGATCGTCGGACTCATCTTCAAGCGGCAGGAGTTCATCTTCCCCGCCCTCGTGGCGTACGTCTCGTGGGGATTGCTGCGCACCGTGTTCGTCGGGCTGATGGAGCGGCTCCCCTCGGGCGATCCGCTGAACGATGACGACGATGATGAAAAAACGGGCGACGAGGATGATGAAGAGCCGGTCGAGCTCGGGACGGAGCGCCACGTCGAGCTCGGTGATCATCCCGTGCGCGAGCGGCGGCGCCTTGGCGAGCGCCGCGGCACACTCGCGGATCGCGGCACAGACCTTCCTCGCAAGGAGCGTAAGGAGTGACGAGCCGGTTTCGCGTGCAGGTGCACATCGTGCCGCGCCGTGGCATCCTCGACCCGCAGGGCAAGGCGGTCGCCGACGCGCTGCATTCGCTCGGCTTTGGCGGCGTGAGCGAGGCGCGCATCGGAAAGCACATCGTGCTCGACGTCGACGCGCCGAGTGCCGAGGCGGCCAACGGGCTCGTCCGTGACATGTGCGAGCGATTGCTTGCCAACCCTGTCACCGAGCAGTACGAGATCGCGGGGGTGTCGGCCGCATGAAGTTTGGCGTCGTCACCTTCCCCGGCTCCAACTGCGACTACGACGCCTATCACGCCGTGACGGACGTCCTCGGCGCTGAAGCGGTGTACCTGTGGCACAAAGAGCACGACCTCCAGGATGCGGACGTCGTGATCCTCCCCGGTGGTTTCAGCTACGGCGACTACCTGCGGGCGGGCGCCATCGCCCGGTTCAGCCCGATCATGCGCGAGGTGATCGGGCACGCCAAGCGTGGTGGTCCCGTCCTGGCGGTGTGCAACGGCTTCCAGATCGCATGTGAGGCCGGCCTGCTCCCGGGAGCCCTCCTTAGGAACGGCGGACTGTCCTTTCTCTCGATGCCCGTCCGGTTGCGGGTCGAGAGCGCCGACACGACCTTCACCCACCAGTACGAGCCGGGACAGCTGCTCAACATGCCGATTGCGCATGGGGAGGGCCGCTACACCGCGGACGCGGAGACCCTGAAACGGCTCGAGGATGGCGACCAGGTTGTCTTCCGGTATGCCGATCGGGAGGGCCAAATCACCGCGGAATCCAATCCCAATGGCTCGATGGACAATATTGCTGGTATCGTCAGTGAGGGGAGAAACGTCCTAGGTATGATGCCCCATCCGGAGCGCGCGATGGATTCGCTGCTCGGCAGCGAGGATGGCATCGCACTGTTCCAAGCGCTACTCGCCCGCGTGTCCGCATGAGCGCGGTCGCGCAGCGCATGATGCGTTCGTTCAACGAAGTCCCCCCCGAGGTTCCCATGCGTCGGTTGTTCATTGTCGTTTGTCTCGTCGCGAGTGCCGCGACGGCCGCGCCCGCGTCGGCGCAGTCGATCGATCCCGGTATGAATCGCGAGCAGGTCATGGGCCGGCTCGGCCCAGTCGTCGCCGAGCGCACCGTCGGGCCGCGCAGCTACCTGTTCTATCGCAACGGGTGCGAGATCGACTGCGGCACGCATGACATCGTCATCCTGGAGAACGGGATCGTCGTCGATGCGATCTTCCGCGCCCCGTATC